>NZ_JAMXBG010000012.1:0-123108 GCF_023913835.1 Pseudarthrobacter raffinosi
ACACGCCAAGATCAGGCAGGACACGGTCGGTGAGAAGGACATAGAGTGTGGTCAGGAGAGTGTTTAGTTCGGGGTTCACATACCGGGTTTAACACTCTCCTGTTATGTCGCAGGACATCGGTGACAGTTCTGCCTCAGGACAATAGTGACACTTCGGCCTTTCTTGGTGGTGACACTTCCAGAGGGTTAACGCGGCTTTGAGCGGCAGGGCGCGGGGCATGAAGAATGACTGGTGAATAAGAATGAGCCTGTCGATGCCCGTATCCGCCTTGCGATCGCCCAGTGGCCCGATGACGCGCCGCGCGGGTCCGTCACCTCGTTCTGCGTCGAGCATGGCATCACCCGCAAGACGTTCTACGCGATCCGTGCCAGGGCACGGAACGAGGGCCAGGCCGCAGCCCTGGAGCCGCGCTCACGCCGCCCGAAGACCTCGCCCACGAAACTCACCGAGGCCCTCAAACAAGAAGCGCTGAACGTGCGTGCCGCCCTGGAATCCTCCGGACTGGACCACGGGCCGATCAGCGTGCACGACAAGATGGTGTCCCTGAAAATGCAGGCCCCGTCCGTGGCCTCCCTGGCACGGATCTTCCGGGAAAAGAACGTGGCACGGCTCGAACCAAAGAAGAAGCCCCGGGCCGCATACCGCCGGTTCGTCTACCCCGCCCCGAACGCCTGCTGGCAGCTGGACGCCACCGAATACGTCCTCAGCGGCGGACGCAAGTGCGTGATCTTCCAGCTGCAGGACGACCATTCCCGCCTCGCATTGGCCACCCACGTGGCGGGCGGGGAAACTAGCGAGGCGGCCCTGACGGTCGTCAAGAAGGGCATCGCCGCCCGCGGGGTACCTCAAAGGATCCTCACCGACAACGGAGTGGCCCTAAATCCCTCACGCCGCGGATGGGAAGGACAGCTGGTCACCTACGTGACCTCGCTCGGCGTCGAGCCGATTACCGGCAAACCGTACAAGCCGACCACCCAGGGCAAGAACGAGCGGTTCCATCAAACCCTGTTCAGGTGGCTGGACAAGCAGCCCTTCGCCCGGTCCCACGCAGAGCTGCAGGCCCAGGTCGACCGTTTCGACCAGATCTACAACACCGAGCGCCCGCATCAGGGACTGCCGGGGCGCATCACCCCGCAGCAGTCCTGGGACGCCACGGTCATCGCCGAGGCGCCGAGGCCGAAACCCGTTCCGGTTCTTCCCGAGCCCCAGGGCCCAGGCCCGGTGTTCCCGCTGGTGGGTGCCGTCGAAGCAGCGCCCGACCCCGCCGGCGACGCGGCCGGGAGTATCTCAATGAACCAGCAACCAGAAGCACCTCCGGAGGCGGCATTAAGCACGATCACCGGCAGCATCGCCCATCCGGCAACCACTGGCAGCCGAAAACTGCGGGTCTATCCCAACGGCGTCGTCAACATCGGCAGAACACTGTTCTCCTTGACCACGGCGATGGGCGGCCGCATCGTCATCGCCGACTGGGACGCCGAGGGTATCGTCTTCGTCAGCACCGAGGGGGAAATCATCGTGGAGTACCTCTGGCCCCCGGAAGGCACTGCCTACATGGGCATCAGCAAGGCACGCGCCCGCTTCCGAAAATAGCCGCAGACAGGGGACCGTCACCGATGTCCGGAGACATGGAGTGTCACCATTGTCCTGAGGCAGAACTGTCACCGATGTTTCGAGACATCACAGGTTTAACACTCTCCGCCTGACTTTAAAAGCCTCCACACCGCCGCAGACAATCGGAATTACTCATCTAGCGGAAGTCTCCGCTTGCCAAACCACCGTCCAGCTCCTGGTAGATGCCTGCCATCCAGGACTGGACGTCGTCGGCCTTGCGGGGCAGCGCGGCGCTGAGGTTCACCGGACCATCGGCCGTCATGAGAATGTCGTCCTCGATCCGCACCCCGATGCCGCGGTACTCCGCCGGGATGGCCAGGTCCTCGTTCTTGAAGTACAGGCCGGGTTCGATGGTGAAGACCATGCCCTCCGTCAGGATGCCGTCGAGGTACAGTTCGCGCTTTGCCTGGGCGCAGTCGTGGACATCCAGGCCAAGGTGGTGACTGGTGCCGTGCGGCATCCAGCGGCGGTGCTGCTGGCCTTCCGTGCTGACGGCTTCCTCGACACTCACCGGGAGCAGCCCCCACTCGGCTAGACGTTCCGCCAACACATTGGTGGCCGCGGTGTGGATGTCCCGGAACCTGGCACCTGGCTGGGCAGCGGCGAATCCGGCGTCGGCAGCATCCAGGACCGCCTCGTAGACCTTGCGCTGGACTGGGGTGAACGTGCCGTTGACTGGCAGGGTCCGCGTGACGTCGGCGGTGTAGAGCGAGTCCGCTTCAACGCCGGCGTCCAGCAGCAGCAGTTCGCCGGCGTTGATCCTACCGGTGTTCCGCGTCCAGTGCAGGACTGTGGCGTTGTTGCCGGCGGCGGCGATGGTGTCGTAGCCGAGTTCGTTGCCTACCTCGCGGGCACGGGCAAAGAACGCGCCTTCCACCACGCGCTCGCCGCGGGCATGGGTCAAGGCGCGGGGCAGGGCCTTAACTACCTCCACGAAGCCCTCGACAGTCGCAGCTACTGCAGTCATCATCTGTTCGATTTCCCACTCATCCTTCAGGAGGCGGAGTTCAGACAGCGCTTCGGAAAGCTTTTCATCCAGTGCATCCAGGACAGCCAGATCCAGGTTGTCCGGGTCCTTGGCAGTGTTGTACCGGGCAGTATCCACCAGGGCGTCGATGTTCTCGTCCACCTTGCGAACCAGTCGGATGGAGATGCCGCCGATCTCCGGGGCACCCACGTTCTTGGTGATCGCCGATTCAAGTCCATCGATGTGGGCTGTGGCCAGGCCCAGGCGCGCTTCGAACTCGGCCAGGGTGGGCCGTGTACCGATCCAGAACTCGCCGGAACGGGAGTCAGCGTAGAACTGTTCGGTATCCCGGCCGGCCAGCGGACGGAAGTACAGCGTGGCACGGTGGTGACTGCCGCCGTCGCCCTTTCCTTCACCGGCCGGTTCCAGAATGAGCACGGCATCCGGCTCATGATCCAGGCCCAGTCCGGTGAGATGCGCGAAGCCGGAATGCGGACGGAACCGGTAGTCGCAGTCGTTGGAGCGGACCTTCAGCGGACCGGCGGGGATGACCAGGCGTTCGCCTTTGAACTTCTCTGAGATGGCCTTGCGCCGGGCCGCGGCGTAGTTGGCCACGGCGTCGAGCGCTGGTACGTGCTGCCCGGACGGCGCCCAGTTACTCGCCATAAAGGCCTTGAAAGCAGCGGAACTGGGCCGCTGAGAGCGGTTGTTGACGCGCTCGTCGAGGGGCTGGGAGACAGAGGTCGGGGTGTTTTCGGCATCGTTCACGGCACCATCGTCTCACCAGCACCGAGCCGGGGGCCAATACCGGCGCGGACGCGGTCAACTAGGCTGGGCAAGTGAGGATTGACCTGCATGCCCACTCGAACGTTTCGGACGGCACCGAAACCCCCGCCGACGTGATGGCTTCGGCTGCCCGGGCGGGCCTGGACGTGGTGGCGCTGACCGATCACGACTCCACGGACGGCTGGGCCGAAGCATCCCTCGCGGCGCTGGAAAACGGGGTGGCCCTGGTCCCCGGCATGGAGGTCTCCTGCCGGACCGCGCAAGGCATCAGTGTGCATCTGCTGAGTTACCTGCACGATCCTGCCCACCCTGGGCTGCTTGAAGAGATCACCAAGGCCAAGGACGCACGCCTAACCCGGGCCGAACGCATGGTGACCCTGCTCGCCGAAGACTACCCGCTGACGTGGGACGACGTCATCCACCATGTGGCTCCCGGGGCTACGCTGGGCCGGCCGCACATCGCTGATGCCTTGGTGGCGGCCGGTGTGGTGGCAGACCGCTCGGAGGCGTTCACGTCCATCCTGACGTCCCATTCGCGCTACTTTGTCCAGCACTACGCGCCCGACCCCGCCACCGCCGTCGAACTGGTCCGTGCCGCTGGTGGTGTTCCCGTGTTCGCGCATCCCGTGGCGTCCGGCCGGGGCCGGATCGTGGGGGAGCGCACCTACCGCGACATGATCGACGCCGGCCTGGCCGGCCTGGAGATCGACCACCGCGACAACCCCGAGGAGGGGCGGGAATTCCTCAGGGGCCTGGCAGCCAAGCACGGGCTGCTGATCACCGGCTCGTCGGATTACCACGGAGCGGGCAAACCGAACCTGCTGGGAGAAAACCTGACCACCGCGGATGTGCTGGCGCGGATTGAGGAACTCGGCACGGGAACCGCTGTGGTGCGTGCGTGATCAGTTGGGCGGGAACGACGTAAAGGTTGCCTTGGCGCCCAGCCGCTTGGCCATCACATCGATGGCCGGCTGGTTCTGGTCCACACACACGAACTTCCGGTCCAGTTTGGCCGCCACGGCGCCAAGGGTTCCGGAACCGGCGAAGAAGTCCAGGCACCAGTCACCGGGCCGGCTTGACGCCGACACCACACGGCGGATGAGGCCCTCGGGCTTCTGCGTGGGGTAGCCGGTTTTTTCCTTGCCTGTGGGGGAGACGATGGTGTGCCACCAGACGTCGGTGGGCAGCTTCCCGAGCTCCCGCTTCGCCGGTGTCACCAGGCCCGGCGCCATGTACGGCTCGCGGTCCACCTCGGCGTTGTCGAAGTGGTATTTCGCCGGGTTCTTGACGTACACGAGGATATTGTCGTGCTTGGTGGGCCAGCGGTACTTGGCGCGGGCACCGTAGTCGTAGGCCCAGATGATCTCATTGAGGAAGCATTCCCGGCCGAAGATCGCGTCAAGCATCACCTTGGCGTAATGGACCTCCCGGTAATCCAGGTGGAGGTACAGCGTGCCGTCGTCAGCCAGCAGCCGCCAGGCCTCCACGAGCCGGGGTTCCAGGAATGACCAGTAGTCACTGAAGGCGTCATCGTACCGGTGCAGGGCGCCCTTGATGGTGTCGTAGGAACGCCCCTTGAAGCCCACGCGGTCGCCGTCACCGTCGGTGTTCAGCACCATCCGGGTTTCCTGGCGCTTCTGGACCCTGCCGGTGTTGAACGGCGGGTCAACGTATATCAAGGTGAAGGCGCCGTCCGGCAGCGAGGGGAGGAACTCCGCGTTGTCCGCGTGAACCACCAGGTTGCTGCCGTCCGGCGCCCAGACGGTGTCAGTCATCGAGGCTGTTATGCCTCGGTGCTGCGCTGCTGCGGGCCGTTGTCGGCACCGGCCACCACTTCGCCGTTGCGGCGGCGGGTGCGGGTCCGGCTGCGGCGGGCACGGGGGTCCACTTCGCCTTCGGCCGGAGCCGCAGCAACCGGTTCGGGGGCAGGGCTGGTGCCGGCGGTCGCCGCATCAGAGGTACGACGACGGCGGTCACCGGAGCGTCCGCCGGGCTCGCTGGTGCGGCGGCTGCTGCTGTCGCGAGCACCGGAGCGGCCGGCGTCGCGGCTGTTGTCGCGCCCGCCATCACGGGCGCCGCTGGGACGGGTGTTCTTTTTGCCGGTCTCGCCCAGGTCCTCGAGGACCTCGGCGTCGACGCCGGCCAGCACGCGCTTGTTGCGGGGCAGGCGGCCCTTGGTGCCTTCCGGGATGTCCAGCTCTTCGTACAGGTGCGGCGACGAGGAGTACGTTTCCACGGGCTCCGGAACGCTGAGTCCCAGGGCCTTGTTGATCAGGCCCCAGCGCGGCATGTCGTCCCAGTCAACGAAGGTCACTGCTGTGCCCTTGTTGCCGGCGCGGCCGGTGCGGCCCACCCGGTGCAGGTAGATCTTTTCGTCTTCAACGCACTGGTAGTTGATGACGTGCGTGACGTCGTCGACGTCGATGCCGCGGGCGGCGACGTCAGTGGCCACCAGGACGTCCACCTTGTTGTTGCGGAAGGCACGGAGCGCCTGCTCGCGGGCGCCCTGGCCCAGGTCACCGTGGATGGCGGCGGCGGCGAAGCCGCGGTCCACGAGCTCCTCGGCAACCTTCGCGGCGGTGCGCTTGGTTTTGGTGAAAATGATGGTCCGGCCGCGGCCGCGTGCCTGCAGGATGCGGGCAACGACCTCGATCTTGTCCATGCTGTGCGCACGGTAGATGAGCTGACGGATGTCGCGCTTGGTGAGGCCCTCGTCGTCCGGATCAGCGGCCCGGATGTGGGTGGGCTGCGTCATGTAGCGGCGGGCCATGGCGATGACCGGGCCGGGCATGGTGGCAGAGAACAGCAGGGTCTGGCGGACTGCAGGGGTACCGGCGATGAGGGTTTCCACGTCCGGCAGGAAGCCGAGGTCCAGCATTTCGTCGGCCTCGTCAAGGATGACCATCTTGACGTTCTTCAGGACCAGGTGCTTCTGCTTGTAGAGGTCGATGAGGCGGCCGGGAGTACCGACAACTACCTCGACGCCGTTCTGCAGGGCCTCCACCTGGGGCTCGTAGGCACGGCCGCCGTAGATGGTGGTGATACGGGCGTTCCGCTTGCGGGAAGCGTTCTGGAGATCATTGGCCACCTGGACGGCCAGCTCGCGCGTGGGCACGATAACCAGGGCCTGCGGTGCACCCGGAACGGCGAGCTTGTCGTAGCCGGCGTCGTCCGGACCCACCACGCGCTGCAGCGCGGGAATGCCGAAGCCGAGGGTCTTGCCGGTGCCGGTCTTGGCCTGCCCGATGATGTCGTGGCCCGAAAGCGCCACCGGCAGGGTCATGGCCTGGATGGGGAAGGGGTGGGTGATCCCGGCGTCGGCGAGGGACTCCACGATGTCGGCGCGGACGTTGTAGTCAGCGAAGGATTTCTCCTCGATCTCGTGCGGCTTCTCGTCCGAGATGATGGTTTCTTCAGGTTCGATCGTCTCGATGCCGGAGTCGTCAGTCAGGATCTGGTGGGTATGCAATTCACTCACAGGGGAGTTTCCTTATTCATTCGGGCATTGGCGCTGCCTGCTCAACGGGCCGGCCAAAGTGGCCGTTCCGGAGCACGCTCGAAGCGCGCAAGCAAATCCAGTGGAAGCCGATCGCGGGCTATCAAAATGCTGGCACTGGTGACCAACGGGTGCATCTCAAGATCGCGTAGGGGCGGGCTTGTTGAATTCAAATCAAGGAAATCAACGACCGGGCATCCATATCTACTTCTTCAGTCTAGCCGCACGGACCCTGAATCCCGGCTTTGGGCCGATCAGGCAGCGCGGAAATCGTTCAGGCCAGCAGCTCGAAGTGGACCTCGCGGGCGGCGATATCGGACGAGATCAGGCGGACCCGCACTTTGGTGCCGGATTCCAGGTCGCCGCCGCACCGGGCCGTCACGGCGGGTTCGGCGATCTGGATGATCCCCGAGGGGCCGTTTCCATTTTTTGCGGCTCCGTTCTTGGTGCCGTTGCCGTTTTTCCCGTTGCCGTTGTCCTTCTGCGGCTTGGAGCCGGAAATCACGATCGCCTCGAACTCCTGGCCCACATGGTTGACCAGGAGTGCGGCCTCCACGGTATCCAGCGCCATGCGTTCCATCCGCGATGCCAGCTGGTCGGATCCGGCCATGATCTCCGGCAGGGACGGCAGGGCTTCCCGAGCCCAGGCCGGTACAGGCTTGCCATTGCTCAGGGCTTCGCAGATCACCAGGACAAAACGGTCGATCAGACGCCGGAGCGGTGCCGTGGTGTGGGCATAGGCAGCGCCGATGGCGGACTGGATGGCGTCTTTCGGGACTGTGCCGTCGAACGCCGTGTAGCTGGCACCGCGGAACAGCATGCCGGCGGAGTGCAGGATGGCCAGTTGCCGGGGTTCGGTCGGGTCAAGGCTGCGGAGGTATTCGCCGTAGCTGATCTTGCCGTCCCACGGCTTGCCCAATGCCTCAGTCTGGAGACGGAAGTGACGCAGGGAGCGCTCGTCCGGGGCGGGCATGGTGCGCAGGATGCCCACTTCTCCCGCCAGCATCAGGTCTGCCGCCGCCATCCCCGTCATCAGGGAGATCTGGGCGTTCCAGTCCTCCACCGGAAGCTGCGGCGCCGCGGCAATCCGGTAGCCGCCGTCGGGCAGCTGCACGATTTCCTGCTCGGGCATGTTCAGGCTGGCGCCGCCACGCTGCCGCTCCAGTTCAACGCGCTTGAGGCCCACTTCCTTCAGGAGCTGCAGGACAGGGCCGGCCGTCCCGGCGTCGAATTCGGCCTGGACTCCCTTGTAGCTCAGCTTGGCCCGGCTCCGGATGGTGGCCCTCTGGACGCTCACAGTGGAGACCTGCGCGGCGTCGTTCAGCCCGAACTCCCAGACGTAGGCGGAACACAGCTGGCCGGCCAGAAGGCTGCCTGCCCCTTCGCTGATGACTTCCGGGTGCAGCGGGATACGGCCGTCAGGGGCGTAGAACGTCTGGCCGCGGCGCCGGGTCTCTGCGTCCAGTCCGCCTCCAGGGCGGACAAAGGACGGCACGTCAGCGATGGCGTAAAGCACCCGGTAGCCAGTGCCCGCACGCTCGATGAACAGCGCCTGGTCCAGGTCAGTGGACGACGCCGGATCGATAGTGAGGAACGCCACTTCCGTCAGGTCAGCACCCGGCAACTCGTGCGCGGCCACTGCCGCTTCCGCGTCCCGGACCGCCTCCGCCGGGTAGGGCCCCGGCAGTTCCAGCTCGGTCCGCAGGGCGCTCAGCGCCGCCGCGAGGTCGTTCGTCTGCTCGTGGACATTGGGGGCCAACCTATGATGTGACACGAAAATCAGGTTAGCTCGATTTCCACGGATCGTGCACGCCCGCCGCACGCCACGCGGTGGATTGTCAGGATGCGCCGGCGTCCAGGGCCGCCAGAAGTGCCACGGCCGCCGCTGCGGGGTCCGAGGCTTCGGTGATGGCACGCACCACAACAATCCTGCCGGCGCCGGCCTCCACCACCTGCTCCACGTTGCCGAGATCGATGCCTCCGATGGCAAACCAGGGCAGCGTGGCCTGGGTGCCACCGGCAGCGCGGACGGCTTCGGCCGCGTACCGCACCAGGTCAAGGCCGACGGCGGCCCGGCCCGGTTTCGTCGGCGTGGCCCAGACCGGTCCTACGCAGAAGTAGTCCAGGCCGCCTTGGTCAGTCAGCCCACCGGACAGCCGGATGGCCCCTTCGATCTGCTCGGCGGTGTGCGTGGAAAGGCCGATCGCGGCTGGTGCCCCGAGCAGCGTGCGGGCGGAAGCGACCGGCAGATCCTTCTGCCCGATGTGGAAGACGGGGGCGCCGGACAGCAGCGCGATATCGGCACGGTCATTGACTGCCCACAGCTTTCCGTGGCGTTCGGCCGCGGCCTGAAGCACGGCCAGCAGCTCCAGCTCCTCGGCTGCCTCGATGGCCTTGTCCCGGAGCTGGATGATGTCCACGCCGCCGGCAAACGCCGCGTCCACAAACTCGCCAAAGTCCCCGCGGTCCCGGCGCGCGTCGGTGCACAGGTACAGCTTGACGCTGTGCGGGAGGCCGGTGTTTGTGCCGCCGGCGGGGTCTGTTCCGGTCAAGGATTCGGGAGCGGCGGAGGGGGCGGAGGGCGTGCCTGCAGCGGCGAAGGATTGCGCGTTCATGGAAACCAGCCTAAGTCCCCTAAACTGGGCGGGTACTGCGGGAGCCCGTTGCAGCCGTCACAAAGCGGCCGGGCTGAGAGGGCGTCAGAGCCGACCGCTTGACCTGATCCGGCTAGTACCGGCGTAGGGAAGGAACATATGCCCCCCGCAATAAGCAGCCCACCTGGGCCTGCACCAGCCAGCACCGCCGCCGTCCTGCATGCCGACGTGGCAGTCATCGGCGGCGGAGTCATCGGCCACGCCGTAGCCTGGGAGGCCCGACGATCCGGCCGTTCCGTCGTGCTGATCGATGACGCGCCCGGCAACGGCGCCAGCTGGGCAGCCGCCGGCATGCTGGCCCCTGTGAGCGAACTGCATTACCAGGAGGAAGACCTCCTTGAGCTGATGCTTGCATCTTCCGGCCTGTGGCCTGCCTTTGCGGCGGACCTCGCCCTGGCCGGGGCTGGCGATACCGGATATCTGACGACGCCGACCCTCGCCATCGGCGCGGACGCTGCGGACCGCCGGGCGCTGATGGACCTCCGGGCCGTGCAGCAGGCCAGCGGCCTGGTGGTGGAACCCCTGACTGTCCGTGAGGCCAGGACCAGGGAATCCCTGCTCAGCCCGGCCATATCCTGCGCCCTGGACATCCCCGCCGACCACCAGGTGGATCCACGGAAGCTGGTGGCGTGCCTCCAGGAAGTCCTGGCCATCCACGAACCGGGAGCAGGAACAGCCGTGGCAGGTGCCCGCGGGGGATTCGCCGTTGACCAACGGGCTGCTTCCCTTCTTTGGGAGGACGGCCGTGTCAGCGGGGCGAGGCTCGCCCACGGCGGAAGCGTCCAGGCCGGGGAGACCATCGTGGCCAACGGATTGCAGGCGGGGTCGCTGGATGGCCTCCCGGTTGGACTGCACCTGCCCCTGCGGCCCGTCTACGGTGACATCCTGCGGCTGGCTGTTCCGCGGCACCTGCGCCAGCTCCTCACCTCCACTGTCCGCGGAATGGTCCATGGTGTGCCGGTCTACATCGTTCCCCGGCAGGACGGCACGGTGGTGATCGGGGCTACGCAGCGAGAGGATGCCCTCGCAGGGACGGGCGACGCCGCTGTCTCGGCCGGCGGCGTCTATCAGTTGCTGCGTGACGCCCAAGTCCTGGTGCCGGCCGTCTCGGAGCTTGAACTCCTGGAATGCACGGCCCGGGCAAGGCCGGCGACCCCGGACAACGCACCTCTCCTCGGCCGCGTACCGGTTTCCGCACCAGGGAGGGGGAACGCGGGGAACGTTGCCGGGCTGATCGTTGCCACCGGGTTCTTCCGCCACGGAGTGCTGCTTGCGCCGGCGGCGGCGGCCATCTGCCGGGACCTGCTGGACGGCCGGACGGATCCTCGATGGGGGGCCCTCAGCCCGGCCCGCTTTTCAGGAAAGCACCACGTAGCCGGCACACAGTCCCCACCCAAGGACATCAGCAGCATGAAGGACCTCGACCCACAGAAGGAATCAGCATGAACATCACCCTCAACGGCTCGCGCCATTCCGTGGCGGACGACGCCTCCATCACCACCCTCATCAGCCAGATCACAGGCCGTCCGCTTGCAGCCAACGGCCAGGCAACAGACGGGCAGAAACTCGGCGTCGCCGTCGCCCATAACTCCGAAGTAGTACCCCGCAGCCAGTGGTTCGTCACGGCGCTCGCCGAAGGTGACGACGTCGAACTGGTCACAGCAGTCCAGGGAGGCTGACA
This sequence comes from Pseudarthrobacter raffinosi, assembly GCF_023913835.1. Classification (NCBI taxonomy): domain Bacteria; kingdom Bacillati; phylum Actinomycetota; class Actinomycetes; order Micrococcales; family Micrococcaceae; genus Pseudarthrobacter; species Pseudarthrobacter raffinosi. The sequence continues at coordinate 11,200 of NZ_JAMXBG010000012.1, forward strand.
CCATGACAGTAACCAGCAATATCAGCACACAGAACTCGCCCGAGGCCGCCGACAGGCTGGTCATCGACGGCGTCGAGCTCGGCTCCCGCCTCATCATGGGCACCGGGGGAGCCCCGAGCTTGGACGGGCTGGGCGCTGCCCTGTTGGCGTCCGGAACCGAACTGACCACGGTGGCCATGCGGCGCTATTCGCCGGCCGAATCTGGGTCCCTTTTCCAGCTCCTGGTGGACCGCGGGATCCGGATCCTGCCCAACACCGCAGGCTGCTTCACCGCCCGGGACGCGGTCATGACGGCGGAACTCGCCCGCGAAGCGCTGGAAACCGACTGGCTCAAGCTGGAAGTCATCGCCGACGAACAGACGCTGCTGCCGGACGCCGTGGAGCTCGTGGACGCCACGGAACAGCTGGTAAACCGGGGCTTCAAAGTGTTCGCCTACACCAACGATGACCCGGTCCTGGCCCTGCGGCTGGAAAACCTGGGTGCCACCGCGGTCATGCCGCTCGGAGCGCCTATCGGCACCGGCCTGGGAATCCTGAATCCACACAACATCGAACTGATCGTCTCGCGCGCCTCGGTGCCCGTGGTGCTGGACGCCGGCATCGGCACGGCATCCGACGCCGCACTGGCCATGGAGCTTGGCTGTGATGCCGTGCTGCTGGCCACCGCGGTCACGCGTGCGCAGAACCCGGCACTTATGGGGGAGGCCTTCAAACACGCCGTCATCGCCGGTAGGCTGGCGAAAGCGGCCGGCAGGATTCCGCGCCGCGAGCACGCCCTGGCGTCATCGGCCTTGGAAGGCCGGGCAGAGTTTCTCTAGGCCGGCTTCCCCAGGCCAGGCGCCGTCGATCAAACGCCGGGGCGGGCTCACCAGACGAGCCAAGGAGGCCCCTGTGGCCGGCAGGAAAGACACACTCACGCGCGAGCGGATCAACGCCGTCCTCGCCGCGCTGCCCGGCTGGCAGTACCGGCTGGGCGGGCTGGTCGCTGTCTATAAGACGCCGACGGCGGCAGCCGCACTGGAGCTGATTGCCGCCGTCGGACGCCTGGCGGAAGAGCAGAACCACCATCCGGACCTTGAATGGCGCTACAACAAGGTGCATCTCCGCTACACCTCCCACGACGCCGGCGGCGAGGTCACGGAGCGGGATGCCGCTGCTGCGGCGGCTGTGAGTGCTGCTGCAGCCCGGCTCGGCGCCACTGCCCAACCGGTGGGTTAAACGACGGTGACCACCACCCTGCTGGGTGGTGGTCACCGGTACTTAAGAAACGAGCCCGAACTACAGTTTGAGCGCCTGCGTCAGCCGCTGCGCATCGTGGCTTTGGCGCGTCCGTCCCAGGTAGATGACCGTCCCGATGGCAGCGACGGTGCCGAGCGCCATGGGCAGGACCCAGGGAATCCACGTCAGGCCCGGCTGGTAGCCAAGACCTGCCGCCATGAAGATGGTCCAGCTGACCGCGCCCACCACAACGGCGACCCCTGCGGGCAACCCCGTCCCGTACCGGGTATGGCGCTTGTCATTGGCCCAGACAACAAAGCCTGCGGCCACAGTGACCAGGACAACGATGGTCAGCGAAAGCATGGAATCTCCTCGGAAAGCAGTGGCCAGCCGCCAAAGCGGCTGGCCACGGACGTGCTAGAACTGGCCGAAACCGACCTTGCGGGCCTCTTCGGCGCCGATTTCCACGTAGCCCAGGGCGTTGCCGGGAACGATGATGATGCGTCCCTTGTCGTCCTTGAGGCGGAGGTCGGTGCCCTTGGTGATGGCTTCTTCAACGACCGTGGCTACAGCCTCAGCATCCTGAGCCGATTCCAGGACGATTTCGCGGCCGATGTTCTGAATGCCGATCTTAATTTCCAACAGGGGGCCTCCCAGCCAATCAAAGTTTCTTGGGTTCTCTCATTTGTAGTCTAGGACTCTTTGGGGAAGCGTGAGATTCCGCGCCAAGCTAAACGGTAAATGAGGTCGCTGGCCACATCGAGGTCCAGGTTCCCGTCCGTTTCAAGCCAATACCGCGCGCTGACCTGGGCCATACCGGCCAGGCCGCGGCCCAGGAGCTGCGCCTCCAGCTGGGGCAGCTTGGTGTCCTCGGCAATCACGCGGGCAACGGCGTCCGCGAACGTCTTGTTGAATGTCTCGAGGCGTGAACTGACATCGGGATCGTTGATGAGGTCCGATTCGAAGACCAGGCGGTGGGCTTGGTCGTCGCTGGCGATAAAGCGGTAGTAAGCGCGCATAACCGCCTGGACACGTTCGTCATTGTCGGTTGTGGAGCTCAGCGCGCCGAGCATCAGGTCCGTCAGCGACGCGAGATGGCTGTCCAGCAGGGCAAGATACAACTCGCGTTTGGACGGGAAGTGCTGGTACAGCACCGGTTTGCTGACATGGGCCGTTTCGGCGATTTCATCCATGGCGGCGCCGTGGTATCCATTGGCGACAAAAACCTCCTGGGCCGCCGCGAGGAGCTGCGCCCGGCGCTCGTCCCGGGGAAGCCGGGCGGAGCGCTGCCCTGTAGTGCGTTGAGGTGTTGGCGGTTCCCCGCCGGACGCCCGGTCAGCCCGTGCTTCATGGACCACAGTTGCCCTACTTTCCCTTGCCGTTACCTACACAATACTGCGCGGTAATATGACCGTGCGGCATCTCGGGGCATACATTGAAGTATGGCTTCGACTTTGACCGCAAATGATTCCTCTGTCTCGCTTAACCCGCTCGTGGAGCCCGCCGGTGAACTGACGCCGGCCGAGGTGGAACGCTACTCTCGGCACCTCATCATTCCCGAAATCGGAGCGGTGGGGCAGCGCCGGCTGAAGAACGCCAAGGTGCTGGTCATCGGTGCCGGGGGACTGGGCTCGCCGGCGCTGCTCTACCTGGCGGCAGCGGGCGTGGGAACCCTGGGAATCATCGACGACGACGACGTTGACCTCAGCAACCTGCAGCGCCAGGTGATCCACGGCGTCACCGACGTAGGACGGCCCAAGATCGAATCCGCGCGGGACGCCATCACGGCTCTGAACCCGCTCGTGGAGGTCCGGCTGCACAACGTCAGGCTGGATGCCACTAATGCACTGGAGCTGTTCGCGGACTACGACCTGATCCTGGACGGGGCGGACAACTTCGCCACCCGCTACCTGGTCAACGATGCCGCCGCCATCCTCGGCAAGCCCTATGTGTGGGGCTCGATCTTCCGCTTCGACGGCCAGGTCAGCGTGTTCTGGGAAAAGCACGGACCCACCTACCGGGACCTCTATCCGGAGGCTCCGCCGGCCGGATCCGTGCCCTCCTGCGGCGAGGGCGGCGTCTTCGGCATGCTCTGCGCAGCTGTGGGATCACTCATGGTGACCGAGGCAGTCAAGCTGATCACCGGCGTCGGGCGTTCACTCCTGGGCCGGGTGGCACTGTTTGACGCGCTGGGCGGCAGCTGGCGCGAGATCCGGGTGTCCAAGGACCCGGCGGCCGAACCCATTACGGAGCTGACGGACTACGAAGCCTTCTGCGGCATCACCCCGGCCGCGGCCGCGGACATCGAGCACACCGTGACGGCCACCCAGCTGGCCACCATGCTGGCATCCCGGAAGGCAGGCCTGAAGGACTTCGAGCTGGTGGACGTCAGGGAAACCGGCGAACACGACATCGTGAGCATCGACGGCTCGGTGCTGATCCCGCAGGGCAGGATCCTCGCGGGGGAGGCCTGGGCGGAACTTCCGCAGGACAAGGACATTGTGTTCCACTGCAAGGCCGGCACCCGGTCAGCTAAAGTGCTGGAGGCTGCGCGGAAGGCCGGCTACCAGCGGGTCAGCCACCTCGACGGCGGAATCCTGGCCTGGGTGCGCGACGTGGAACCGCAGAAGCCGGTCTACTGACCGGGCGGGTCAGGCGGTTTCGAGGCCCCGGTGGTCCACGGGGCACTCCGCCTGCGCTGCCGTGGCCGGCTGCTCCACGGTGATGCCGTACAGGGTTTCGAGCGCGGACACGTAGTCGTCCTGCTGGCCGTTGGCGGCGAGCTCACGGGCACGGACGGTGGGAACGTGCAGCAGCTGCTTGACCATCCGGCGGAGGGCGAACTCCACTTCCTCGGCGGCGGCCGTGCAGCCGTGGCGGGCACGGACGCGCTCCATCTCCGCGTCCAGGACGTTCATGGTGTGCCGGCGGAGCGCCACGATGGCGGAATCCACCGAGCGCGCTTCCCGTTCCTGTTCGAAAGCCCGGGCAGCGCCGGACACAATGCCGCTGGCCTGGTTCAGTGACTCGGCCTGTTCCTGGGGTGCCGCCAAACGCACGGATTCGAGCGTAAGCAGCTCAACGCCGTCGAGCTGGCCGACTTCCGGGTCAAAATCATGGGTGAGGGCGAGGTCAATGGCGATCAGCGGCTGGGGAGACCCGGCGCGGATCTCGGCAAGTTCGCCGGCCTCGACCCGGGTGTCGGAGCCGCTGCAGCCGATCATGACGTCGGCCGCGGCCACGGCTACCGGCAAGGATTCGCTGTCCAACGCTGTTCCGCCGCGGGTGGCGACGAACGCTTCGGCACGGCCCGAGGAGGAGAACACGGAGATGTCGGTGCAGCCCCGTTCGCGGAGCAGCGCCATGGTGGCGCCGGCGTAGGCGCCTGTGCCGAACACCACCGCCTTCTTCGCTGACCAGTCGTGGCTCTCGGAAAGATCGGTGGCCAGATCCAGTGCCACTGAAACGATGGACAGGCCCCTGGAGCCGAGGGCGGTCTGCGCCCCGACGTCCTTGGCCGTTTTGGAGGCGGCCTGGAAGAGGCGCACCAGGCCGGAGCTGGCAGTGCCCTCGTGCTGGGCAGTGATGAGTGCGCGGCGGACCTGGCCGGCAATTTCACGTTCACCCACGACGGCGGAGTCCAGCCCGGCGCTGACGGCGAAAAGGTGTTGGCTGACTTCGGGGCCGGTGCGTGTGCTGAAGGAGCGAGACACGAGCTGTTCGTTGAGTCCGCTGAGGCCGCTGATCTCGGACACGAGGGCCGCCCGGGCAGCCTCAACATCGTCAGCGTGGGGCGCTTCACCGTAGATTTCGTACCGGTTGCAGGTGGCAAGCACCACCGCACCCGTCACTGCCGGCGATCCGGAGAGTGCGGATATAGCGATCCCGGAAGCACCGTTGCTCAGTTGAGCAACGGTCTCAAGGTCGATGTCGGCGTGTGTAGCCACCAATGAAAAAAGAACCACAGCAGATCAATCATAGCTTTTTCGTAGCCCGGTAGAACAACCCGCCCAACGGCAACGGGCGGCGAAGGGCCGTGATTCCTGCCACGGTGCGTCCTGGGCGGCTCCAGGTGACAGGCTGTCGTTATCTTTTAGGGCCGATTTTGGGCACAATCAAAGGCATGACTTCCAGCTCCGCCGTGTCCAATGCCGTGTCTAGTGTCCCGTCTAACGACAGAGCCCTTGCTGCCGGCCATCCGCTGATGGACGGCCGCACCGCAGATTCGCCGCTCATCACCGCTTACCGTGGCGGCAAGCCTTCACGGCGGCCGGTGTGGTTCATGCGCCAGGCCGGACGCTCCCTGCCGGAATACCTGAAGGTGCGCGACGGCGTGGCCATGCTGGATTCCTGCCTGCGGCCCGAGCTCGCGGCCGAGATTACGCTGCAGCCCGTCCGGCGCCATGACGTGGACGCTGCCATTTTCTTCTCCGACATCGTCATTCCGCTCAAGCTCGCCGGCGTCGGCGTGGACATTGTGCCGGGCGTGGGCCCCGTGCTGGACAAACCGGTGCGCACGGCTGCAGACGTTGCTGCCCTGCCCCAGCTGACCTGGGAAGCGCTGGAACCGATCCGCGAAGCCGTGCGGCTGACCGTCGCCGAGCTGGGCAAAACCCCGCTGATCGGCTTTGCCGGTGCCCCGTTCACCCTCGCCGCCTACATGGTGGAGGGCAAGCCCTCCCGTGACCACCTGGGCCCGCGCACCATGATGCACGCGGACCCGGAAACCTGGACGGCGCTGGCCAACTGGGCCGCCGACGCCTCGGGGATGTTCCTCCGCGCCCAGCTGGAAGCCGGCGCCTCCGCCGGACAGCTGTTTGACTCCTGGGCTGGATCGCTGGGCCTGGCCGACTACACCAAGTTCGTGGCACCGGCCTCGGCCCGTGCGCTGGATCATGTCCGCCACCTCGGCGCGCCGCTGATCCACTTTGGTACCGGAACCTCCGAACTGCTTGTTGCCATGCGCGACGTCGGCGTGGACGTGGTGGGCGTGGATTACCGCCTTCCGCTGGATGAGGCCAACCGGCGCCTGGGCGGAACGGTGCCGCTGCAGGGCAACATCGACCCCGCGCTGCTGTCCGCGCCGTGGGACGTGCTGGAAGCCCATGTCCGTGCGGTCATTGCGGCCGGCGCTTCTGCGCCGGGCCACGTGCTCAACCTTGGACACGGGGTGCCGCCGGAAACCGACCCCACGGTCCTGACCCGCGTTGTAGAACTCATCCACTCCATTTCCCCGGAGTAGGACCGTGAGCAGTTCCGTGACACCGGCCCAGACCGCCGTCGTCCTGGGCGGCGGCATCTCCGGCCTGCTGGCCGCACGCGAGCTGGCAGCTGCCGGACGCACCGTCACCGTCCTGGAAGCCACAGCATCCTGGGGCGGCTGCGTGGGCAGCCACGTGGTGGCCGGCCTCACCCTGGACAGCGGAGCAGAGTCCTTCGCCACACGCTCCTCAGCCGTGGCGGACCTTGCTGCTGAACTGGGACTCGGCGGCAACGTTGTGCCGCCCCGCCCGGGCGGCGCCTGGGTGCAGCTTCCGGACGGCCCCCGCGAACTGCCCAAGACCGGAGTCCTGGGCATTCCCGCCAACCCTTGGGACCCGGAGGTCAGGCGGTCCCTCGGATTTGCGGGTTCGCTGCGGGCGTCGCTGGACAAGTACCTGCCGGCGTCGATCGGCGCGTCGGCGGACGTCACCAGCGTCGCGGCGCTGGTGCGGGCCCGGATGGGCCGCCGCGTGTTGGACCGCCTCGTAGCCCCGGTGGTGGGCGGCGTGCACTCCGCGGACCCCGGACTCCTGGACGTGGACATGGTGGCCCCCGGCCTCCGGGCCGGAATCCGTGAGCACGGTTCCCTCGCAGCCGCGGTGGCCGCCCAGCGGCGCGGTTCCACCCAGCCGTCCGTTGCGAAGGCGGGTTCCGCCGTCGCCGGCCTCAACGGCGGGATGCACACCCTGGTGTCGGCCCTGCTCAGCGATCTCCGCAGCCGCGGGGTCACCCTGATGAGTGGAACAGCCGCGGACGCCGTCGAACGGACGCCGGACGGGTGGCGGGTCACCGCCGGTGACGCAGCGTACGACGGCGGCCTGCTGGTGGTGGCGCTGCCCGGCCCGGCCGCAGTGGGGCTGCTTCAGGCGGCCGTACCCGCCCTCGCCGGCAGGAGCCCCGAAAGCGGGCCGGACGTCCGGCTCGTTACCCTGGTGGTGGACCTGCCCGAACTTGACCGCCGGCCGCGGGGCACCGGGATCCTCGTGGCCCCCCAAACGCCGGGCATCCAGGCTAAAGCCCTCACGCATGCAACCGCCAAGTGGGATTGGCTCGCCGCTGCGGCAGGTCCCGGGACGCACGTGCTGCGGCTCTCGTACGGCCGCCTGGAAGCCTCGGAACCCGCGACCGCAGAAACCGGCGGCTCCGCCCCAGCCGCCGACACTGAACTCCTGGCTGCTGCCTTGCACGACGCTTCGGCCCTGCTGGACGTCCCGGTGCAGGGGACCGACGTCGTTGGCTGGGATGTTGTCAGGTGGCAAGGGGCCCTGCCGTTCGCGGCCGTAGGACACAAAGCCCGGGTGGCCGAGGTCAGGAAGCTCTGCGCGGCAGAGGCTGGCCTCGGCATTGTGGGCGGATGGGTGGCCGGCAACGGACTCGCCGCCGTGGTGGCCGATACCCGAAAAGAAATTCGCAGCCTGCTCAGCTGACCATCGCTCCTGTTCAGTGGAATATGGGCCTTGAAGGGACCACTCCGGGGTGCAGTTTCCGGTTTTCAATCCACCCCCTGATGTGGCTAGGGTCGATAACTATGGTTATTTACAGGTCCGAATTTTCCCGTTCCCGGACCAGTATCCATGGGGGACTCCGGCGTGGCGCTGCAGCGGCTGCCGTCGGAGCGGTACTGGTCCTGTCCGCCGGCGTGCCGGCATCCCAGGCGGCTGACGGCAGCGCCGAACCCCCAGGGTCCGCCGAGGTTGCGGCCGACGGGGACCTCGCCGGGGTCGGTGGCCTGCTGAATGGACTCCTGGGCGGTTCCGGCGGACAGGCCAAAGCCTCACCGGAACCGACTCCGGCCCCCTCAGGATCGTCCACTCCGACGGCCACGGCTACACCGTCTCCCGCCCCCACGTCCACGGCCCCCACGTCAACTGCGCCGACGTCGTCCGCTCCGTCGACATCTGCCAGCCCAGCGCCGCAGGGCACCACTCCGCAGGGCACGGCTCCCCAAGGTGCCGTCCCGACGTCGAGCGCTCCGGCGCCGCTCAGCACGTCCCCGGATGCCGCAGGTTCAGCGGCAGGCACGCAGCCGAACGGCCAGCCCGGCACCCCAGCCGACGCGACGCAGGAAGCCGATCCTGCTGCGGACCAGCCCACGGACACCCACAGCACCAACGCCACGCCTGTTTCGGGACCGGGGCGCCACGGAAACGCGCCTGCCAGCCGGGACAACATGGCGTCCGCCACGGCAGCAGCCGCGGCCGCCGAACCCGCGAAGGTCTGGCTTGGTGTGGGACTGGTGGGGTCCGCCGGAGCCGCTGGCCTCCTTTTTGCCCGGATCCGCCAGATCTGACCTCAGTGCCGGATTGGCTCACAACCCACGCTTCGCCGAACGTGTGACATTGAGCACTTCTACGTCTTGTAGAAGTCGCTGGTTTCGACTTGGCGGTAGGGAAGGGGCAAACTGGTAACCATGAGCCACACTTCTGCCGAATCTGTCACTAAAACCGAAGAATCAGCCGAGCAGTTCTTCACTCTCTGGACTGTTTTCAAGCGGTCCGAGGAACTGGTGCGCAGCGCTGATGCTGCCGCCGATTTCGATGCCCTGTTGGTCCGCCTGGCCGAGGCCGGCGTGACGCACCGCGGCAGCTACGACGTCTCCGCGATGCGCGCCGACGCCGACATCATGGTGTGGCTCCACGGCCCGAAGCCCGAAGCGCTGCAGCAGGCCATCCGCGACATCCGCCGCAGCACGCTTTTCGCCGGAACCGAGATTGTCTGGTCCGCCATGGGCGTGCACCGGGAAGCCGAGTTCGCCAAGAACCACACCCCCGCTTACTCACGCGGTGTGGCCCCGGCCGAATGGCTCTGCGTCTACCCGTTCGTGCGCTCCTATGAGTGGTACATCCTGCCCGAGGAAGAACGCGGCAAGATGCTGCGCGACCACGGTATGCTGGGCCGGGAGTTCCCGCAGGTCATCTCCAACACGGTATCCTCCTTCGCCCTGGGAGACTGGGAATGGATCCTGGGACTGGAAGCCCCAGAACTGGTGGACCTCGTGGACCTCATGCGCCACCTCCGCGCCACCGAAGCACGCAACCACGTACGGGAGGAAATCCCGTTCTACACCGGCCGCCGCATCACCGCAGCCGAGGTCGCTGAGGTCCTCGCATGACCCAGCCCGATCCTGCGGCGGGCGCCGTGCTCACCGGAATCAACCCGGTCACCGAAGCCGGCCGGATGGCGCCCAAAAACTATGACGGCGTCCTGCTGGCCTCCTTTGGCGGGCCCGAAGGCCAGGACGACGTCATCCCGTTCCTACGCAATGTCACCCGCGGCCGCGGCATCCCGGACGAGCGGCTGGAAGAGGTTTCCCGGCACTACCGGGCAAATGGCGGCATCAGCCCCATCAACCAGCAAAACCGCGAGCTCAAGGCAGCCCTGGAAGCGGAGCTCAGCGCCCGCGGCATTGAGCTTCCCGTGCTGTGGGGCAACCGCAACTGGGACCCCTACATTCCGCAGACCCTGCAGGACGCGTACGACGCCGGCCACCGCAAACTGCTGATGGTCACCACAAGTGCCTACTCCTGTTACTCCAGTTGCCGCCAGTACCGCGAGGACATCGGCATCGCCCTGACGGAGACAGGACTGGACGGCCGGCTTGAGGTGGACAAGGTCCGCCAGTACTTCGACCACCCCGGCTTTGTGGAGCCCTTCATCGAAGGCACCGCAGCCGGGCTGGCGGACGTGCGGGCGCAGCTTGCGGCCGCGGGAACACCGGACGCCCCCGTGCACATCCTTTTTGCCACCCACTCCATCCCCACCCGGGATGCCGAGGCCGCCGGACGGTCTGCGGACGAACCGCGCGAGTTCGACGAAGGTTCCGCCTACGTGGCCCAGCACCTGGCCACCGGCGCCGCAGTCATCAGCCGAGTGCAGGCCGAGTCAGGCCTGACCGCACCCTGGTCGCTCGTCTACCAATCCCGCTCGGGCGCGCCGCACGTGCCCTGGCTGGAACCGGACATCAACGACGCCATCGCCGACCTGGCTGGCCAGGGCATCAAAGGCGTCGTCATCGTCCCGCTGGGCTTTGTCAGCGACCACATGGAAGTTGTCTGGGACCTGGACACCGAAGCTCTGGAAACCAGCCGTAACCTCGGCCTGGCTGCCACGCGTGTACCCACCCCCGGCAACCACCGGAAGTTTGTGAACGGCCTGGTGGACCTCATCTCCGAACGGACGCTCGCCAACAACATCAGCGACCGGCCCGCCGTGACCGGACTGGGCCCCTGGTACGACGTCTGCCGGCCGGGATGCTGCGCGAACTTCCGCGGCGAAAAGCCCACCATCGCCGGAGCCGACACCACCGTCGGCACCGGACACGACGCATACCCGGGCGCATCTGCGGGCGCTCCCGGGAGAGAAGGAACCCCGTGACCGTACGGATCGGAACCAGGGCCAGCAAGCTCGCCCTGACCCAGACCCAGCAGACGGCGGACCAGCTGGCCGCCGTCGGAGGCTTCCCCGTGGAGCTGGTGCACATCACCACCGAGGGCGACGTCAGGACAGGGTCCCTGTCCCAGATGGGCGGCACCGGGGTGTTTGTCGCCGCCCTGCGCGATGCCCTCCTGCAGGACACCTGCGATGTCGCTGTGCACTCACTCAAGGACCTTCCCACGGGCGCCGCGCCGGGCCTCACCATCGCCGCAACGCCCAAGCGTGCGGACGTGCGGGACGTCCTGTGCGCCCGCGACGGCCTAAAGCTGGCTGATCTGCCTCAAGGCGCCAAGGTGGGCACCGGCTCTCCGCGCCGAGCTGCCCAGTTGCGTGCCGCCCGCCCTGACCTGGAAGTGCAGGACATCCGCGGCAATGTGGATACCCGTCTGGGCCGCGTGCCCGGCCTGCCCGGAAACGCCGCCGGCGCACCGGGTGACCTGGACGCCGTCGTACTGGCCGCCGCAGGCCTGGAACGCATCGGCCGCCTGGACGCCGTCAGCGAATTTTTCGAGATGGACGTGATGCTGCCGGCGCCCGGACAGGGTTCGCTGGCCATCGAATGCCGGACGGCTGACGCCCCGCGCAAGGCAGGTTCCACCGAGGGGTCGCAGAGTGTTTTGGCGCAGGCCCTGGCCGCGCTCAACGATGAGGACACCCGCCTCGCCGTGACCGCCGAGCGTGCCGTGCTGGCCCGCCTCGAGGCCGGCTGCGCCGCCCCCGTGGGTGCCTTCGCGTACCGCAAGGGCAGCATGCTGTACCTCGAGGCGGCGGTGTGCGCCGTGGACGGCACCAAGACTGTGCGCGAAAAGAAGGCAACCGACGGTCTCACCGAGGTTGGTGCCACGCTGCTCGGCATCGAGGTGGCCGAGCTCCTGCTGGCTGCCGGCGCCGCGGAGATCGCGGACCTTGCAGCCTCCTGATGACCTGGCGGGCGCTCTGGGTGGCCGGCGCGTCCTGATCACCCGTAGCGCCGACCGTGCCGGGCCGCTGGCCGCGCTGCTCGGCGGTCTGGGGGCCGAACCGTTGCTTTTGCCGCTCATCGACTTTGAACGGGCCGCGGACCAGTCGGCTCTCGATGCCGCGCTGGATGATCTGGTGGCCGGGGGCTTCGACTGGCTGGTGGTCAGCAGCATCACCGCGGTGCGTGTGCTCGTGGAAAAAGCGGTTGAGCGCGGCACCACGCCGGCCGGACTGGTGCCGGCGGGAACGAGGGTGGCCACCATCGGACCGTCCTCCCGGCGGATCCTCGAGGCCGCGGGCATTCCTGTGGCGCTGGCCCCGGTGGATATCCAGTCCGCCGAAGGGCTCGTGGAACTGTGGACCGCCGCGCCGGCGCGCGTGCTGCTGCCACAGGCCGACATCGCGGCCCCTGAACTGCGCGATGGCCTGGCAGCCAAGGGTGCCGACGTCACCGCAGTTGTGGCCTACCACACCGTGGACTACCCGGCCCGGCAAGAACTCCGCCTGGAGGCGGAACTGCCGTCCGCCGTCGGAATCTCCCACGCTTTCGCTCCCCGTGAGCTCAGTCAGTCGCAGACCCGCAGGGAGCTCGACGCCGGGACGCTCGACGCCGTCGTGGCCGCCTCGCCAAGCGCCGCGCGGCGCATTGCAGCGACCCTCCTGCCGCTGGGCCGCTGCCGTTTCATCGCCATCGGACGCCCGACGGCGGCAGAAGCTGCCGCCCTTGGCATCCCGGTGGCCGCCACCGCCCAAGTCCCCACCCCGGACGGCATAGTGGCCGCGCTGGGCACCGTATTTGCCAACGAAGGGAACACCCGATGAGCTTTCCGAACCACCGCCCGCGCCGCCTCCGCACCACGCCCGCCATGCGCCGGCTCACCGCCGAATACCGCCTGGCGCCTGCCGACCTGATCCTGCCCGCGTTCATCCGCGAAGGCCTCAGCGAACCGTCGCCCATCACCTCCATGCCCGGCGTCGTCCAGCACACCACCGACTCGCTAAAGCGCGCCGCCGCGGAAGCCGTGGAACTGGGCGTCGGCGGCATCATGCTCTTTGGCGTGCCCGCCGTGCGCGATGCCCGCGGCACCGCCTCCCTGGACCCGGACGGCGTGCTCAATAAAGCCATCCGCGACGTCCGCGCCGAGGTGGGCGACGACCTGGTCATCATGGGCGATGTCTGCCTGGACGAATTCACCGACCACGGCCACTGCGGCGTCCTGGACGCCGATGGCTATGTGGACAACGACGCCACGCTGGAGATCTACGGCCAGATGGCCATGGCCCAGGCTGACGCGGGCGCCCATGTGCTGGGGCCCTCCGGCATGATGGACGGCCAGATCGCCGTGATCCGCCAGGCCCTTGAGGAATCCGGCCACAAAAACACCGTCATCCTGGCCTACGCTGCCAAGTACGCCTCCGCCTTCTACGGTCCCTTCCGGGAAGCCGTGGATTCGCAGCTCAAGGGCGACCGCCGCACCTATCAGATGGACGCCGCCAACCGCCGCGAAGCCCTCCTTGAGGTGGAGCTGGATCTTGAGGAAGGCGCAGACATGGTGATGGTGAAGCCGGCCATGAGCTACCTGGATATCCTGGCCGACGTCGCCGCCATGAGTCCCGTGCCCGTCTCGGCCTACCAGATCTCGGGTGAATACGCGATGATCGAGGCCGCCGCCGCCAACGGCTGGATTGACCGGCGGGGTGCCATCACGGAATCCATCCTCGGCATCAAGCGGGCCGGCGCCAACACCGTGCTGACTTACTGGGCCTCCGAAGTAGCAGGCTGGCTCAAGGAATCCTGACGCGGCAGGGAATGTTTCCGGATGCTCGGTGGTTTGTATGCGTATGCATGAAAACAGTGAGCCTTCCGTAACCACTTTGTCCACCCCGGGCAACCCCACTGCCCCTGTCCCCGCGGACACCATCCTATTGGGCGTCAGTACCTTCGGCGACGTCGACCTGGCTGCCGACGGCGCACCCAAGCACCACGCGGAGGTGCTGCGCCAGGTGGTGGAACAGGCCAAGGTGGCCGACGCCGTCGGACTGCACTCCTTCGGCGTGGGGGAGCACCACCGCAGGGACTTCGCCGTCAGTGCGCCGGACGTGGTGCTCGCAGCCATCGCCACGGCCACGGAAAACATCCGGCTCGGCAGTGCTGTCACGGTCCTGAGCTCGGACGATCCCATCCGCGTCTTCCAGCGCTTCGCCACACTCGACGCCGTCTCCAACGGCCGCGCCGAAGTGATCCTGGGCAGGGGTTCGTTCACCGAGTCCTTCCCGCTCTTTGGCTACGACCTGGGCGACTACGACGCGCTGTTCGAGGAGAAGCTGGACATCTATGACCGCGTCCGCTCCCAGAACCCGGTGAACTGGGACGGCCGCACCCGGGCGTCGCTTCGGGGCCAGATGGTCTATCCGCACGTGGAAGGCCGCCTGCTTCCCACCTGGATCGGAGTGGGCGGCTCACCCCAGTCCGTAGTCCGCACGGCCACCTACGGGTACCCCATGGTCCTGGCGATCATCGGCGGCGAGCCCGAGCGTTTCCGCCCGTATGCCGATCTGTACCGGCGCACGCTGGCCGAAGCCGGTAAGGAACCGCAGGCACTCTCCGTGCATTCGCCCGGCTACGTGGCCGAAACTGACGAGCAGGCCCTCGAGGAGTACTACCCGCACTGGCTCGCCACGCGGAACAAGATCGGCGCGGAACGCGGCTGGGGACCGGCCGGGCGCGGCGAATACGAAGCCGCGGCCGACGAGGACGGCGCCCTGTTCGTTGGTTCCCCGGAGACCGTGGCGGCGAAGATCGCCCGGCTCAAGGGCACCCTCGGTGCGGACCGCTTCGAGATGAAGTACAGCAGCGGCACGCTGCCCCACGAGCAGATGCTGCGCTCCATCGAACTGTTCGGTTCCAAGGTGGCGCCACGCGTTGCGGACAAGCTTGCGGACATGCTCGCGGACCGCTGAGTCAGGCGGCCACTTGATCCGGCAGCTACTGTATCCGGCGCCCGCACCATGGCGTGGCGCCGGATGCCACCGCACGTGATGGAAGAATAGGGGCATGACTCGTTCCGAAGACCTCTTCGCCCGTGCCCAGACCCTGATGCCCGGTGGCGTCAACTCACCCGTCCGTGCCTTCGGCTCGGTGGGCGGTACCCCGCGGTTTATGGTGTCGGCCCAGGGCCCATACCTGACCGATGCCGACGGCAAAGAGTACGTCGACCTGGTCTGCTCCTGGGGCCCGGCCCTTCTGGGGCACGCCCATCCGGCCGTACTGGAGGCGGTCCACGCGGCGGTGGACCGAGGCCTGTCCTTCGGCGCGTCCACCCCGGACGAGGCCAACCTGGCCGCCATCGTCCACGAGCGCGTGCCGGCCGCCGAACGCGTGCGTATGGTCTCCACAGGCACCGAGGCCACCATGACGGCCGTCCGGCTGGCCCGCGGCTTCACCGGCCGGAACCTCATCATCAAGTTCGCTGGCTGCTACCACGGCCACCTGGACGGGCTGCTCGCCGCTGCAGGATCGGGTGTTGCAACCCTGGCGCTGCCGGGCTCGGCCGGCGTCACCGCAGCCACTGCCGCCGAAACGCTGGTCCTGCCCTACAACGACCTCGCCGCCGTCGAAGCCGCCTTTGCTGCGCACGGGCCGAACATCGCAGCCGTCATCACCGAAGCCGCCCCCGCCAACATGGGCGTGGTGACTCCGAGGGAGGGCTTCAACCTGGGCCTGTCCCGCATCACCCGCGAGCACGGCGCCCTGCTGATCCTGGACGAAGTGCTCACCGGCTTCCGCACCGGCTACTCCGGCTACTGGGGACTCACCGGCGGTGCTGCTGACGCGACGGAGCCGTGGACCCCCGACCTGCTCACGTTCGGCAAGGTCATCGGCGGCGGAATGCCGACGGCGGCCCTCGGCGGGCGTGCGGACGTTATGGACTACCTTGCACCCCTCGGCCCGGTGTACCAGGCAGGGACACTCTCCGGGAACCCCGTGGCCATGGCAGCCGGCGTAGCCACGCTGACGCACGCCACCCGCGACGTGTACTCCTTTGTGGACGCCCGCTCGCTGGAACTCTCCTCGGCGCTGTCCGCTGCCCTGGACAGTGCCGGTGTGGACCACTCCGTCCAGTTCGCCGGAAACCTCTTCTCCGTGGCATTCGGCACGTCCGCCAACGGCGTCCACAACTACGCTGACGCCCAGGCCCAGGAAACCTTCCGGTACGCGCCGTTCTTCCACTCCATGCTGGAAACCGGCGTTTACCTGCCGCCGTCGGTCTTCGAGGCCTGGTTCCTCTCGGCCGCCCACGACGACGCCGCGATGAACCGAATCTTTGACGCCCTCCCGGCCGCCGCGAAGGCTGCAGCTGCCGCGAAGGCCTAGCGCCGCCGTCGGCCGTTGACCGGCGCCCGCAACGGCTGAAGCAAGAAAATCCCCGTCTCCCGGACAAATCCCCGCACAAAGCGTGGGGGAAATGTCCGGGAGACGGGGATTTCCTGTTGGCGCGTCTACAGCACGTCCGAAAGGAAGCCCTTCAGGCGGTCAGTTGCGGGCGCCGTGAAGATCTGCTCGGGCGGACCCGATTCGACCACCACGCCGGCGTCCATAAACGTGACAGTGTCCGAGACGTTGCGGGAGAAGCCCATCTCGTGGGTCACCACCACCATGGTCATGCCGCCCTTGGCGAGGTCGGTCATCAGCGCCAGGACGCCCTTAACGAGCTCGGGGTCGAGGGCGGAGGTGGCCTCGTCAAAGAACATCACCTCAGGCTTCATGGCCAACGCACGGGCGATTGCAACGCGCTGCTGCTGGCCGCCGGAGAGGTTGGCCGGGCGGGCATCGGCTTTGTGCTTGAGGCCCACCAGGTCCAGCTGCTCCAGGGCCTCGGCGCGCGCCTCGTCCTTGGAGAGCTTCCGGAGCTTTCGCAGCGCGAGCGAGACGTTGTCCAACACCGTCTTGTGCGGGAACAGGTTGAACTGCTGGAACACCATGCCGATCCGCTGGCGCAGCTCGTCCGGGTTGTCCTTCAGGACCGACCGGCCATCCAGCAGGATGTCGCCCTGGTCCGGTTCGATCAGCCGGTTCATGACGCGCAGGAGCGTCGACTTTCCAGAGCCAGACGGGCCGATGACCGAAGCCGTAGTGCCCTTCTCCACGTGGAGGTCGATGCCGCGGAGCACATGGTTATGCCCGAACGAAAGGTGCAGGTTCTTGCCGGTCAGGGTGCCGGAAGTAAACTCCGTCATGCCTGTGCCCCCTTGCCGATAGGTGCCGCCAGCTCGTCCGGTTCCTTCTTCTCCGGCCGGCCAGTACGGAGCCGGTTGTCGATGAAGTTCACGAAGTGTGTCAGCGGCACGGTCAGGATCAGATACAGAACGCCGGCGGCCACCAGCGGCGAAAGGTTCCCAGTGTTGGCCATGGCATCGTTACCGATCCGGAAAATCTCGCGGTCGGAGGCTGCCAGGCCCAGCACAAACACCAGGGAGGAATCCTTCAGCAGCGAGATGAACTGGTTCACCAAGGCAGGCAGCACGCGGCGGATGCCCTGTGGCACCACCACCAGGCGCATGGACTTGCCGTAGCTGAACCCCAAAGCGCGCGAGGCCTCCAACTGGCCCTTCTCCACGCTCTGGATTCCGGAACGGAAGATCTCGCCGATGTAGGCGCCGGCGATCAACGTCAGAGCCAGGATCCCGAGCGGATAGGGGTTCCGGTTACCGGTGAGTTCCCGAGCGATGGGGCTGAGCCCAATACCGATCACCAGGATGACCAAAATGGCGGGCAGGCCGCGGAACAGGTCGGTGTAGATCCGAGCTGCCCAGCGGGCGACGGGATTCCGGGAAATGCCCATCAGCGCGAGCAGTAGCCCCAGCAAGGAGCCGAGGATGCCCGAGGCCAAGGCCAGGATCAGGGTGTTGGGCAAGCCCACCGTGAGAAGGGAAGGAACGACTTTCGCCATTTCCTCCCAGTTGAGGAAGGTTTCACCCAGCTGGTCCAGGAGATCCATAAGCGGTTAAGTCCAGATCAGCTCTGGGGAGCCGGAGCAGCTTTGCTTCCCGGCTTCCAGTCGGCGGGGGTCTCGCGGTCCGGGTACCATTCCTTGGTCAGCTTGGACCAGGTGCCGTCAGCAATTACGGCATCAAGGCCGGAGTTCAAAGCGTCGATCAGGGCCTTGTTGTCCTTGTTCACGGCGTAAGCGGTGAAGTTCTGGGTGTTCACAACAGACTCGGCGATGACAGTTCCGTCGCCGTCCTTCACCTGGCCGGTGGCCTGCTGCGAGGGTGCCACCCAGGCATCGATCTGGCCGTTGCGCACGTTGGCGTACACGGTGGCGTAGTCCGGGAAACGGACCGGCTCGAGCTTCAGGGTGTTGGTGGCGTAGTCGTCCTGGACCGTGCCCTGGACAACGCCGATGCGGACATTGGCATCCAGGTCTGCGAAGCCCTTGACGTCGCTGTCGGTCTTGGCAACGACAGCCATAAAGCCGAAGTCGTAGCCGTTGGTGAAGCCCACGTTGGCGCGGCGGGCGTCTGTGGTGGAAATCGAGGACGATCCCACATCGAACTGCTTAGTCTGTACCTGGGAGAGCAGCGCCGAGAAGTCGGTGGCTACGAACTCGACCTCGAGGCCAAGCTTGCCGGCAACGGCGCGCAGGAGCTCGTTGTCGTAGCCGGTGAACTTGCCGGCGGGGTCGATGAAGATATTCGGCGGGGCGTCGGAGAGCGTGCCAACTTCAAGCTTGCCTTCGGTGTTGAGGCCCAGCTTGGTCTTGTCGATCTGGTCCAACGGCGTGACGTCGGCGGTGGTGTACTTGTCCAGCGTCTGCTGGTCACTGCCGGCGAGGGCATCGGTGGGCGTGCCGCTCGGCTGGGCAGTCCCGCTACCGCAGGCGGCCAGCGAGACAGCCAGCGCAACCGCGACCGGAACGCTGGTCAGCCACTTCATGGCTTTGGTCTTCATGAGAAAGTCACTTTCATCAGAGTCATAAGATCAACCGGGCCGAAGGCTGCGCGTCAGGCGCCTGGCGCCTTGCTCCCAAATGCCGGCCGGCCGGGGCGGGATTACCGCTGAACTTAATCATCTCATTTCCGGCTTTCAGCGCCTTCGGACGAATAAGACCTTGCTTCAATGCGCCTCTTGCCGAATTAGTGGCTGCAGTTGACTCTTCCTGAACATCTGATGAATGAAAGCTTCCCGCGCGGCCGAATCTGCGGGTTCCGGCAGCCGCAGTCAGCGGTTCCGGGCTAAATGTGAGTTAGCTCTCAACTAGAAGTCACCGCTGGCGTCTTCCGGTGGAAGGACGGGCCATTCCCCTTCGATCACGGCGGCGGGCTTGGTCTTGCGCAGGTAGTTCTGGAAGTCCGCAGCTTGGCTGACAGCCCAGTCCTTTTGCAGTTCGTGAAGCTGGCTGGCCGGCATCTTGAGCTTGGGAAACTTGATGGCCATCGCATCCAGCATCCGGAGCGTGGCCAAAGCATCCGCGGCCGACGTATGGGCGTTGTCCAGCGTGATGCCGTATTCCTCACACAACGCCGTCAACGTGCGCTTTCCCTTGCGGTACCGGTCCACCTGCTTGTTCATGATGAACGGGTCCAGGACAGGGAACCGGCTCAACTGCCGGACGCCGTAGCGGGCGGACTCAGCGGCCAGGACGGTGAAGTCGTAGCTGGCATTGAAGGCAATGACCGGAATGCCGGCGTCGAACAGGTCCTGCAGGACAGTGGCGAGCTCCGCGGTGACTTCATGGACAGGCCGTCCCTCACGCCGGGCCTGCTCCGTGGTGATGCCGTGGATATCGCTGGCCTCGGTAGGGATTTCGACGCCGGGATCGGCCAGCCATTCGTGTTCGGTGATCACGTCCCCCTTGTGGTCCACCACGGTGACCGACGCCGTGACGATGCGCGCGGCACGCGAATTCCGTCCGGTGGTTTCGAGATCGAAGGCTGCGCGGGGAAGGGTGTTCCAGGTGGTCATGCTTCAACGCTACCGGCCAGCACCGACAGGATCGTGCAGCGCCACTGCCGCTAACCTTGATGTATGCGGACTGAGTACATTGAGGCGGTGCTCGCGCTGGTCGAGCTGGTTCCACCCGGCACCGCACTGGCCTACGGCGATGTGGCCGAGCTGCTGGGATCCGGCGGTCCGCGGCAGGTGGGCCACGCCATGAGCCACTACGGCAGCGACGTCGCGTGGTGGCGCATCCTGAAGGCAAGCGGCCAGGGTCCGGAAGGCCACGAGGCCGAAGCCCTCCGCCACTACCTGCAGGAGGGGACGCCGCTGCTCGGCAACCACGATGCCTTCCTGCGTACCGGCGAAGGCAAATGGCGGGTAGACCTGATGGCAGTACGCTGGGCCCCGGGCGAGGATGACTTCGACCGGGTTGACGCTATTGCGGAGCAGCTGGAGCGGCGGCTGCATAGATTGTCGGTGGCTGATGATGAAATGTCTGTGTGACCGTAACAATCCCCGATGTTGATACCGCCGAGTCCGCACGCACGTCAGCGAGGCCCGCGTCCGCGGCCGGACGATCCGGCGGAACGGGCCTCCGGCTTCTCCCGCCGCGGCAGCTGCACGCGGACGTGCCGGCGTTGTCTGCGGACCAGCGCGACGCCGTCGACGTGCCCCACGGCTCGGGGCCTGTCCTGGTTCCCGGCGCACCCGGAACCGGAAAATCAACGGTCCTGATCGAAGCCGCCGTCCGTGGGGCCCTGCAGGACGGCGTGGACCCCGAGCGGATCCTCATCCTGGCACCCGGACGCCTCGCCGCCGACTTACTCCGCGACCGCTTCACCGCACGGCTGGACAGGAGCCTGAGCACCACACCGGCCCGGACCTGGGCAGCCTATGCGTTTGACCTGATCCGCCGGGCCAAGGCTGAGGGAATCCTTCCGCTTCCCCGCGCGCCGCGCCTCCTGTCAGGCCCGGAACAGGACCTCATCATCCGCGAACTCCTGGAGGGCCACCGGATGCCGGGCTTGGAACTTCCGTGGCCTGCCGACCTGGAAGCGGCACTGGAGACGCGGGGTTTTCGGCACGAGGTACGCCAACTCTTCGACCGGATCATCGAATCCGGCCGGACCGCCGGCGACCTGGAGGAGCTGGGCCACCAGTGCGGTCGGCCCGATTGGATCGCCGCCGCGGCGCTGTACACCGAGTACCGGGATGTCCTGGATATGCGAATGCCCGAGGCCTTCGACCCCGCCGGCATCATCACTACGGCCCGGCAGATCTTCCAGGACACGCCTGACTTCCTGGCCGCGGAACGGGACCGCCTCCAGCTGGTGCTGGTGGACGATGTGCAGGAGGCGAACCCTGCCGTGTTCGAACTGCTCGCCGATATCGCCGCCGGCAAGGACTGCTATGTCGCCTACTCCCCGGACACCGTTGTGCAGGGCTTCCGCGGGGCCAGGCCCGACTTGGTCGCGGAGCTGCCGCGCCTGCTTTCTGCGGACGCCGGGGTCGTCGAGCGGCCGCTGTGGCACACCCATCGGCACGCCCCCGCCATCGCGGCGGCCTGGCTCGGCGTCGCGGGCAGGATCTCGCAGCGTGCGGGCGGCCAGCTTGCCAGACGGCTCGAGCAGCCCGAACCCCTGGCCGGAACCGCGCACGGGCCCAACGCCGTCGTCGAACCCCAAACTCAGCCCGCCGGCACGGTGGAAGCACACCTGGTGCCGTCCCCGGTCCACGAACTGCGGTACGTTGCGCAGCGCATCCTGGACCAGCACGTCAACCATGGCCGCGACCTGGCAGAGATCGCCGTGATTGTACGAAACGGCGGACAGCTCAGTGAGCTGCAGCGCTACCTCACGGGCCAGGGGATCCCGGTGCGCGTTCCGGTAGCCGAGTCCGCGGTCCGAGATGAAGTGGCCGTACGCCCGCTGTTGGACGCCTACGCCATTGCGCTGGATCCTGAACTGCTGACTCCGGAAGCCGCCGTCGCCCTGCTGACGTCGCGCATCGGGGGCGCTACGTCCATTGAACTGCGCCGGCTACGCCAGTCGCTCAGGCGGGAAGAGCTGCTGGGCGGCGGCGGACGGACCAGCGACGCCCTGCTGGTTGAAGCATTATCGGAACCCGGCGCCCTGGGGACGCTGGGCCTGGAAGGCCGTTCCGCGCGCCGGACCGCACGCATGATCCAGGCAGGGCGGAGCGCCGCCGCCGCGCCCGGCGCCAATGCCGAGACCGTGCTCTGGGCCCTGTGGCATTCCACCGGACTGGCCAATGCGTGGACCGAATCCGCCCTCATCGGCGGTTCCCATGGAGCCCGCGCCGACCGGGACCTTGATGCCATGATGGCGCTCTTCCATACAGCCGAGCGCTACGTGGACCAGATGCCGGGCGCCGGGCCGGAGCAGTTCCTCGAGTACCTCCTGAACCAGGAGCTGCCGATGGATACCCTGGCCGCGCGGGCCCAGGTGGACGACGCCGTCGAGCTGATGACCCCGGCCAGTGCTGCCGGGCGGCAGTGGCCGGTGGTGATTGTGGCGGGGCTGCAGGAAGGCGTCTGGCCCAATACCCGGCTCCGCGGTGAGCTGCTGGGCAGCAGCCTGTACGCTGACGCCGTCGAGCATGGGGTCAGCTATGCATTGCAGCTGGACCCGCTGAGCCGGCTGCGGGAAATCCGCTACGACGAACTCCGGAGCTTCTCCACGGCCGTTTCCAGGGCCTGCGAGATGCTGATCTGCACCGCTGTTTCGTCTGAGGACGACCAGCCGTCGTCCTTCCTCGACTATGTGGCGCCGGTTGAGCCGGGCGCCGAGGGCAGGGGGTTCACGCCGGTGGAACGGCCCATGACGCTGCGTGCCCTGGTGGCCGAGCTGCGGCAATACGCGCAGCTGGATGGAAAGTATGAGCCCGAAGCCGCCGAGGCCGCCAGGGTCCTGGCCGGACTTGCCGCCGCGGAACCGGCGGTCCCGGGAGCGCATCCGGACAGCTGGTGGGGCCTGCCCCCTTTGACGACATCGGAACCGGTTGTCCCGCCCGGAGGGACGGTTTACGTCTCGCCCTCGAAGGTGGAATCCGTGCAGAAATCACCGCTCGACTGGTTTATGCAGGCGGCCGGCGGAGAAGCCGCCACGGACTTCGCCCGGAGCCTGGGCACCCTGGTGCACGCCATCGCGCAGGACCTGCCGGAAGCCTCCGGGGGCGAATACGTCGCCGAACTCATCCGCCGGTGGCCAACCCTGGGGATGAAGGACAACTGGGAAGGCAAACTCGACTTCCAGCGTGCCGAAACAATGGTGCGCAAGCTCGCCCAGTACGTCCTGGTGATGCGGAGCGAGGGCCGGAGCCTGCTGGGCGTCGAGCAGGACTTTGAGGTCCGGCTGCCCGATGTTCCGCCGGCGGACGCCGGGCAGGACGATGCCGAGTCCGTCGGAGATTTGGCTGGCGGGACCGACCTTCCCCGCGCCGCCGTGCTCCGCGGCCAGGTTGACCGGCTGGAGATCGACGCCGAAGGAAGGCTGGTCATTGTGGACCTCAAGACGGGCAAAAGGCAGCCTGGCAAGGCAGAGCTGTCCCGCCATCCGCAGCTGGGGGCCTACCAGGCGGCGGTCCTGGCCGGCGGTTTCACGGACGTACACGGACTGCCTGGCGCAGCAGAATTCAGCGCAGCAGAACCCGGTGCACCAGTGCCGGACTCACCAGCGCCGGGCTCACTCGTGCCGGGCGGCGCAGTACTGGCGCAGCTCGGAACAACTACCAAAAGTCCCGGCGTCCAGCAACAGGAACCCTTGGAGGCCCAGGATAACTGGGCGCTGGACATGGTCACCGATGCGGCCGCGGTAATGTCCGGCAGCAGCTTCGAAGCCAGGCATGACCCGGCAAAGAGCAGCCATGGGGGGCACGGCTGCAGGCTCCCTGAGGTCTGTCCACTCTGTGTCCGCGGAAAGCAGGTCACCGAATGAGCCAGCCCCAGGTTCCAGAGCCCCTGTTCAGCCCGGAGCAGCTGTCCATGCTGTTGGGTGAAAAGAACACGCCGACCCCCGAACAGTCGGCCATCATTTCCTCACCCTTGGCTCCCCGGCTGGTGATCGCCGGGGCGGGTTCCGGCAAGACCGCCACCATGGCCGACCGCGTCGTCTGGCTCGTTGCCAACGGCTGGGTCAGGCCTGAGGAAGTCCTGGGCGTAACTTTCACCAGGAAGGCAGCAGGCGAGCTGGCCACGCGGATCCGGTCCAAGCTGGCGGCACTGCAGCGCGTCGCTGCCCAGGACACTCAGCACGAACTGTTCCCCGAGGGGCTACTCAGCAGCGACGCCCTGGAGCCCAAGGTGTCCACCTACCACTCATTTGCGAGTGGCATCGTTTCTGACTACGGGTTGCGGCTGGGCGTGGAACGCGACGTTGTGCTGCTCGGCGGAGCCCAAGCCTGGCAGCTCGCCAGCGAAGTAGTGGAAGCGTTCGACGGCGAGTACAGCCACTTCAAGGCAGCCAAGTCCACACTGGTCAAGGCAGTCATCCAGCTGGCGGGGGAGTGCGCAGAGCACCTGCAGGAACCGGCCGACGTCGAGGCCTGGCTTCTGGCGCGACTCGCTGAGTTTGAAGAACGTCCCTACGTGGCCGGGGCGAACAAGAACGCCCCCCAGGCAGCCGGTGAACTGGCCGCGATGCTGCGCACCAGGGCAAGCGTGGCTGACATGGTGGGCCGCTACGCCGCCGCCAAGAAGTCACGCGGGGCATTGGACTTCGGCGACCTGGTGGCACTCGCGGCCCGTGTGGCCACGGAAATCCCCCTTGCTGCGGACATGGAACGCCAGCGCTACAAAGTGGTGCTCCTCGACGAGTTCCAGGACACGTCGTATGCGCAGTTGGTCCTGTTTTCGCGGCTTTTCGGCGCGGGCCACGCGGTCACCGCCGTGGGGGACCCCAACCAGTCGATATACGGCTTCCGGGGTGCTTCGGCAGGTCAGCTCTTCCACTTTGTCCGTGAATTCCCTGTCCGCGTGGACGGGGACGACGGGCCGGGACGTTTCACGCTGGCCCCTACGTCGTACCTCACAACGGCGTGGCGCAACGGCCGGGCCATCCTGTCCGCCGCCAACATCATGTCAGAGGCCTTAGGGCGCGCCGAGGCGCAGAAGGCCACTGCCGGCAGCGCCGCTGAGGGCAGCTCGGCAGGCAGTACCCCGGCGGGCACCGCCGCGGAAGGCACTATCCCGGTGGGCACGGCTACGGCGGCGGCGAATGTGCCGCCCCTGCAGCCCAGTCCCTTCGCGGTGGAGGGACGGGTGGTACTGGGCCGCTTCGGCACAGACCTCGACGAAGCGGCCGCCCTTGCCGAGGACGTCATAAAGTACCGGGTCACGGACTTTGAACGTGAGGCCGACGGCACACCGGTGCCGCCGGCACTGGCTGTCCTGTGCCGGCGGCGGGCCCAGATGGAAACCATCCGGCGGGAGTTTGAGGCGCGGGGGATTGCCTACGAAATCGTGGGGCTCGGCGGACTGCTCGACACTCCCGAAATCGTTGATCTGGTGGCCACGCTCCGGGTGCTTGCCGATCCCGGACGCTCGGACTCCCTGATGCGCCTCCTGGCCGGCGCCCGTTGGCGGATCGGGCCGGCAGACCTGATGGCCTTCCGAGACTGGTCCAGCCACCTCGCACGCCGGCGTGGCCGCCCCGCAGGCGCGGCCACGCCGGAGGACGGGCCTGCTGACGCGTCCGACGAGGCCGTCATCGAAAGCGACCTGACGGACGGTGCCAGCCTGGTTGAAGCGCTGGACTGGCTGCCACGCGAAGATTGGACCTCTTCCCACGGTCGGTCGCTGACCGAAGTGGCCCGCGACCGCCTCGGCAGGCTTTCGGCGGAGCTCAGGCAGCTGCGCGGCTACCTCGGGGACGACCTCACCACTCTGCTCGGCGAAGTGGAACGCGTTATGTTGCTCGATATCGAAGTGGCAGCACGCCCGGGGACCAGCATCCACCAGGCCCGCCGAAACCTGGACGCCTTCCAGGACGCGGCGGCCGGCTTCCTGCGGACCTCGCACCGAGTGGACATCCTCGCCTTCCTTGCCTGGCTGGAAGCTGCCGCGGCCGAGGAAAACGGCCTCGAAGCTCCGCCGTCGGATATCAACCGCGAGGCTGTGCAACTGCTGACCGTCCATGCGTCAAAGGGCCTGGAATGGGACGTCGTCTTTGTACCGGGCCTCAACGCCGGCGCCTTCCCCAGCAACAAGGACTCGCGCTGGAGCAGCGGCGCGGCGGCCCTGCCGTGGCCGCTGCGGGGGGACCGTTCGGACCTGCCCCAATGGGATACCGACCAGCCGGACCAGAAGGGCTGGCTGGACGCCGAGAAGGACTTCAAATCAGCCGTCCAGGTCCATGGTGAGGGCGAGGAACGCCGCCTGGCATATGTGGCCTACACCAGGGCAAAGCACGTCCTCTGGGTCTCCAGCGCGGCATGGGTGGGCTCCAGGGCAGGCCGTGCTGAGATGTCACCTTTCCTCGCTGAACTGGAACAGCTTGTCGGCTCCGGCCCCAACACGGCCCCGGTGGACGCCGCGGAAATCTGTCCCGCCATAGTGCACCCGGCGTCAGTGGACGAAACCTCCCTGCCTGAAAAGAGCCCGTTGACTACCGAAACGGAGGTGGCCGGATGGCCCTATGACCCCCTCGAAGGTCCCGTGGATGCGCGGACCGGGGAGCGCCTGCGGGTGGTTCCCGGCAGGCGGCTGGCCATGGAGGGCGCCGCGGCACGCGTCCGGGCCGCGTTGGAGCCCGAGGACTCTGTGCCGGTCCTTGAGCCTGCATCCGCCAATGAGTCCGGGCCAAGGATCCGGGGCACTGCGGCGGGCTGGGCCAGGGAAGCTGCCTTGCTGCTGGAACGGCGGTCCAGGCGTGCCTCCGGGCAGGACGTTCATTTGCCCGGCCACATCTCGGCGTCCACGCTGGTGGATCTTGGAGAGGACCCGGCGGGGGTAGTGGGCAGGCTGCGAAGGCCTGTACCGCGTGAGCCCGGCATGTTGGCGAGAAAGGGAACGGCATTCCACGCCTGGGTTGAAGAGTACTTCGGCGCAGCCGGAATGCTGGATCTCGGCGAGGCCCCCGGATCCGACGACCACATTGATGCCGCCTACGACCTCGACACCATGGTGGCCACCTTCAAAGCCTCGGAATGGGCCGACAGGTCACCGGCTTTTGTCGAAGTTCCGGTGGAAACGCGGGTGGGAGACGTCGTGGTGCGCGGGCGCATCGACGCCGTCTTCCAGGACGCGGACGGGAGGTGGGACCTCGTGGACTGGAAAACCGGCCGCCGGCCCTCTGCCGCCCAGCTGCGGGCCAAATCGGTGCAGCTCGCCGCGTACAGGCTGGCCTGGGCCCGGCTCAAGGGCGTGGCAGTGGAGGACGTCAGGGCCGCCTTCTTCTACGTTGCGGACAACCAAGTCGTGCGCCCGCACGATCTGGGCTCCGCTGAGGAGCTTGAACAGATCGTGGCCACCGCCCTCGACGTCAGTGCTTCCTGAGGTCAGCGCAGGCTGACCTCAGGAAGCGTTCCCGGGTGTCAGTGCTTCCTGACGTCGACGATGCTGATGGCCGCGGTGGACGTGTCCTCGGCGGACGGGCGCACTGACGGCTTGTCCGCCGGTGACTCGTCTGCAGAGTCTTCGTCCGCCGGTGCTTCGTCGGCCGGGAGGTGCTCAGCCGGGATAGGGCTGACTTCCACTGCGGGCACCACCGGAACAGGCTCCACCGACGGGACGGGCACGGGGACGACGGTCACCGCCGGAGCAGCGGCCACACCCACCGCGTGGGACTGGGCTGCGGGGGACTGGGCGGCGTCGTCGGCCAGGGCAGCCGGGGCTGGCAGCGGCTCGACACTGATGGCCTGGCCGCCGTGCTCTTCGACGTCGGCCGCGAGGGTTTCCAGCATGCCTTCGGCTTCGGCAACCATACCCGCGTCGCTGGCAGCGATGGCCTTGACCAGGTATTGCGCCAACGCGAACTCGGCAGACAGGGCAGCTCGCCGGAGCAGGTGCTGGTCCGGGGAGTCGCGGCGGCTGCCGGTGTAGCTGGCAAGAACTGCGTCCACGAAATCCTGTTCGTTCGAGGCAACCAGCCAGGCGAAGTCGTCGGCGGGATCCCCGATCCGCAGGTCCGTCCAGCCCGTAACGGCCGTGACGCGGCTGCTTTCCACGAGCAGGTTGTCCTCATGGAGGTCCCCGTGGACAACGCACGGGTTGAACCGCCACAGTGAGACGTCTTCAAGGGCATGTTCCCAGCGGAGCAACAGCGACGCCGGGATTTTTCCGGTTGTGGCCGCCTGGTCGAGCTCGTTGAGCCGGCGCTGGCGGAATTCGTTGGGCGTGTAGCTGGGCAGGTCGGCATTGCTGACCAGGGAGTGCGGAAGATCATGGATGGCCGCGAGCGCTGTCCCGATTTCCCGGGCGAGCGCGGCCGGACCCGCGGTGAGTTCTTCCACACTTTGGGTGCTTCCGGCCAGATGGGAGTACACAAAGGTGCTGAGGTTACCAAGCCGGACGCTGCCGGCAACCGTGGGCATCAGGAAGGGCAGCTCGGCCCGGATGGCCGGTACGAATGCCCGGAGGACGAGGAACTCCGTCTCGAGCCTGGCGCTTGCTTCCGCATGCCGCGGGGACCTGACCCGCCACTGTTTGTCTTCGGAATCCAGCAGCAGCGCGGAGTCAAAATCCGCGGGATCGTCCGCAGCGGAGCTAACGGCGGTTGGGGTCAGCCCGGGGACTGCCGCGGTTGCTACGGCTGCCAGTTCGATCGGTTTTCTTCTCACCGTTCCACGGTAGATTGAGTGGCGTCCAAGACAACGATGTGCGGCGGCGAGTCTCCAGATATGCTGCAAAAGTCGGCTCCGCACCCGGTCCGGACGTCCACACCACCTGTCCTGCCGAATGTCCCCGCCGAATGTAAATTGTCAGTCCGAATCAGTACGGTGGACACATGAGTCATGCGGAGTCCGCTATACCGGCCTACCAGCCGCAGGCAGCCCAGCTGCCGGCCAACCACCTGTTCGATACCGTACTGCCGGTTCTCCCTGCCGCGGTGGACCGGGGCTCCGCAGACCGTGTCCGGCCAGGCATGGTTGAGGAATTGCTGGACAGCGAACACACCCGGGCAGTGGTCCTTGCCGGGCGGCAGGCCCTGGTGCAGGGCAACCAGCTTCTGCTGCCCGCAGCCGCCCAGTTGCTGGCTGACCTGCGGGACCGTGGCTCAGCCCCGGAACAGGTCATCTATCTTGGCGCCGCGCTGGACGGCTCGGATCTTGCCGCCG
The DNA here is from genome assembly GCF_023913835.1 of Pseudarthrobacter raffinosi. NCBI lineage: Bacteria > Bacillati > Actinomycetota > Actinomycetes > Micrococcales > Micrococcaceae > Pseudarthrobacter > Pseudarthrobacter raffinosi. The sequence goes on from NZ_JAMXBG010000012.1 coordinate 40,310, forward strand.
GCACCGAAGTGGTCCTTGTTGTCCTTCCTGAACCTGCCGAGCCCGGCACTGCCGGAATCCCGGCCGGCGCGCAGTGGGCCGGCTTCCGCGACATCGCCGCCGTCCTGAACCCCACTGATACGGCGTTGTTCGTCGAGGCCAGCGCCATCGCCAACTGGCATGCCGGCCATACGCATTGCCCCCGGTGCGGGGCCCGCACTGCCGTGGAGGCCGGCGGCTGGGTCCGCCGCTGCCCCCAGGACAGCTCGGAACACTACCCCCGGACGGATCCGGCCATCATCGTCACGGTGGTGGGGCCGGACGGACGGCTGCTGCTCGGTGGCGGCGGGCCGGTTGACGCGAAGAATTACTCCACGCTGGCCGGATTCGTTGAACCAGGCGAATCCCTGGAACAGGCTGTCGTCAGGGAAATCCACGAGGAAGTGGGCGTCCGGGTCACGGGCTGCCAGTACTTGGGCTCGCAGTCATGGCCTTTCCCGGCCTCCCTTATGCTTGGATTTACCGCCATCACCGAAGACGCCGTGGCAAAGCCCGACGGCGTGGAGGTAACCCGTGCGCGCTGGTTCAGCCGGGAGGAACTCCAGGATGCCGTGCTCACCGGCGAAATCACCATCTCCAGCCGGCTGTCCATTGCACGCTCGCTGATTGAGCACTGGTATGGCGGCCGGATCATGGACCGCACGGACACCTGACACCCGGAACAGGCATCACCATTGGCCAGACGCCAGCACGTGGCAGTCGCGACAACAGAGCAGCAGAAGTGACCACAGAGAATTTTGACAGTGCAGAGTCCCTTGAGGAACGAATCCTTGGGGGACTTGACGCTGAACAGCGCGAGGTCGCCAGCACCCTGAACGGGCCGCTGTGCGTCCTTGCCGGTGCCGGCACCGGCAAGACCAGGGCCATTACGCACCGGATTGCGTATGGCGTGCACTCAGGGGTGTACAGTCCCCAGCGGCTCCTCGCCGTGACGTTCACGGCCCGGGCCGCCGCGGAAATGCGCAGCAGGCTGCGGGATCTCGGCGTGGGCAATGTCCAGGCGCGCACCTTCCACGCCGCCGCCTTGCGGCAGCTGCAGTTTTTCTGGCCGCAGGCGGTCGGCGGCACGCTGCCCAACCTGCTGGACCACAAGGCCCAGATGATCGCCGAAGCGTCCCGCCGCCTGCGGCTCAGCACTGACCGCGCGTCCATCCGGGACCTCGCCTCCGAAATTGAGTGGGCCAAGGTCTCCATGCTGACCCCGGCCAACTACCTGGAGAACGCACAGGGCAGGGGAACGCCCGGCGGGTTCGACCTCACCGCCGTCGCCCGGGTCTTCCAGTCCTATGAGGATGTCAAGACGGACCGCAACGTCATTGATTTTGAGGACGTACTCCTGATCACGGTGGGGATCCTGCAGGAGGACCAGAAAGTCGCGGCCACCGTTCGTGAGCAGTACCGGCATTTTGTGGTGGACGAGTACCAGGACGTTTCGCCGCTGCAGCAGCGCCTCCTGGAGCTGTGGCTGGGCGGGCGGGACGAGCTGTGCGTTGTGGGCGATGCGAGCCAGACGATCTACTCGTTTACCGGCGCTTCGCCCAAACACCTGCTGGGATTCAAGGCCCAGTACCCTGAGGCCAATGTGGTGAAACTGATCCGGGATTACCGTTCCACGCCGCAGGTGGTCAAGCTGGCCAACGATCTCCTGGCCGCGCGGCGTGGCGGCGGGCCGGTGGCCGATGCGGCCTGGGCGGCTCCGCTGCAGCTGGTGGCGCAGCGGCCGGCGGGGCCTGTCCCACAGTTCACCGAGTGCTCCGACGATGAAGCCGAAGCCGCCACGGTCGCCATCAAGATCCAGGAATTGCTCGACGCCGGCACTCCCGCCAGCCAGGTGGCTGTCCTTTTCCGCACCAACGGGCAGTCCCAGGCCTACGAACAGGCGCTTGCGGCGGCCGGCATCAGTTACCAGCTGCGCGGTGGTGAGCGGTTCTTTGCCCGCAAGGAAGTGCGCGACGCCATTCTTCAGCTGCGCGCGGCAACCAGGGCCGTCGCTGAAACGGCGACGCCGGAACCGCTCGGCCAGCTGGTCCGCGATATCGTGGCCTCGCTCGGCTACACGGACGCCCCGCCCCACAACGGCGGCGCGCTGCGCGAACGCTGGGAGTCCCTGGCAGCGCTGGTGGCGCTCGCGGACGAGCTGGTCCACGTCCGCGGCGAGCAGTTCAGTCTCAGTGACTTTGTTAATGAACTCCAGGAACGGTCGCTGGCGCAGCACGCTCCCACTGTCCAGGGCGTGACGCTTGCATCGCTGCACGCCGCGAAGGGCCTCGAATGGGACGCCGTGTTCCTGGTGGGACTCTGCGAAGGCCTGATGCCCATTTCCTTCGCGGACACACCCGAATCCGTGGATGAGGAGCGCCGCCTGCTCTACGTGGGCATCACCCGCGCCCGCGAGCACCTGTCTCTGTCCTGGTCCACGGCACGGACACCGGGCGGCCGGGCCAACCGCAAACCCTCACGCTTCCTCGACGGGCTCCGGCCCAACTCGGTGGCCAGCTCCAGCGCCCGCGGAAAAGGGCCGGCGCCGCGCCGGAAATCGGCGGCCCCCGCCACCTGCAGGGTCTGCGGGAGCATGCTGGCCAGCGGCGCCGAACGCAAGGTGGGCCGCTGCAACGACTGTCCTCCCAGCTACGAAGAACAGACATTTGATGCCCTTCGGCAATGGCGGAAGGAAATTGCGCTGGCGGCCGAAGTGCCAGCATTTGTCGTCTTCACAGATGCCACGCTGACGGCCATCGCAGAGGCCAAACCGTCCACGCTGGAGGAACTGGCGGCACTGGCCGGCGTGGGTCCGTCCAAGCTGGAACGCTACGGCGAAGACGTGCTGCGGGTGCTCGTCGAAAGCACCACCCTGTGACCCGCCGGCCGGCAGGACAGGACACCCTCCCCGTCACCACGGCGGACGGATCACCGGTTGAGGTGCGGCGGTCGGCCCGCCGGACCAGGACAGTGGCTGCCTTCTGGGAGAACGGGACGGCAGTGGTGGCCATTCCGGCCCGGTTCACCGCCGCGCAGGAGTCTGAATGGGTGCACCGCATGCTGGAGAAGCTGCACCGCCAGGGGGAGCGGCGCTCCCGCAAAGGAAGCAAACAGCCGGCCACTGACACTGCCCTGGCCGCCCACGCCGCAGCCCTTTCGGCCCGGTACTTCGGCGGCAGGGCAGTCCCGACGTCGGTCCGCTGGGTCAGCAACCAGAACTCGCGCTGGGGCTCCGCAACACCGTCGGAAGGATCCATCCGGCTCTCCGACAAGCTCCGGCCCATGCCGCCGTGGGTCATCGACTATGTCCTGCTGCATGAGCTCGCGCACCTGCTGGTGGCCGGGCACAATGCCGCGTTCTGGAAGCTGTTGGAGGCTTACCCCGAGACGATGCGGGCCAAGGCGTTCCTGGAAGGCGTCTCGTTCGCCACGTCCCGGGGCCTGACCGCGGGCAGCACTGATTCAGAGCCGGGCGACGCCGACTAGAGCGTCTCTCCTAGCCGTCGCCTAATGATCGGGTCGAGCCGGGGAATGGTTGCTTCGCAGGGGGATCATGTGTCAGCCTCGAAAGTGATCCCGTCGCCGGGGCGACGACGGGCAACAGGGAAAAGAGCACGGCATGGGACTCATCCATATCGACCTGTTCACCACGCTCGACGGCGTCGCGCAGGCGCCCGGCGGGCCGGACGAGGATGCTGACGGCGGCGTCGCGCAGGCGCCCGGCGGGCCGGACGAGGATGCTGACGGCGGCTTCGCGTTTGGCGGCTGGCAGGCGCCCCTCCTAGATGAAGTCGTCGGCGAGCAGGTCGACTCCGGGATGGTGGGGATGGACGCGCTGCTGCTTGGGCGACGGACCTACGACATCTTCGCCGCGTACAGGCCGCACGCGGACGGGGGAATTGCGCGGCTGTTCAACCGCCTCCCGAAATACGTGGCCTCGCGCCAGTCGCCGGTCCTCGAGTGGGCCGACTCAACACTGCTGGGTCCTGATGTCGTCGCTGCCGTGCGCGAACTGCGCGACCGGCACGCGAACATCCACGTCATTGGCAGTCTCGACTTCGTGCAGACCCTGTTCGCCGAGCGGCTCTTTGACCGGCTCACGCTCTGGGTGTATCCGATCCTCCTCGGCGGTGGAAAGAAGGTTTTCGCCGACGGGGTGGTTCCGACGAACCTCAGACTCATCGAGCCGGTCGTCGCCTCACCGAAGGGTGCAGTGCTGCAGCGCTACGCGCTCGCCGATGGCACCCCTGGGGTCGGCGATATGTCTGCCAGCGACCAGGAAGGTTAGGCTGAAGCTGCATTCCACGACATTGCGCCGCAACACACGCTAGGCGCCGTCGCTCGAATAATTCAGCTGTACCACGCCATTGCCGAACGTCCGTGTCCCTTCGAGCCTGAGGTCCATCCGGACGTCAGGGGCCTCGAACAGCGGCCGGCCCTGCCCGAGGACCACGGGATGGACGAGGATTTGGAATTCGTCGATCAGGCCGTGCCGCATGAAGGTGGAGGCCAAGTTGGCGCCACTCAGGACGATGTCGCCGCCGGGCTGCGCCTTCAGTTCCGCGATCTGTTCAGGCACGACATCGTGAATCACCGTGGTATTCCAGTCGGCCTGCGTGAGGGTGCGTGAAAAGACGAACTTGGGCATCTCGCGCCAGACCCCGGCGAACTCGACCATGGGCGCCGAGAGGTCCGGATCCTGATCGGCAGTGGGCCAGTAACCGGCCATCAGCTCATGGGTGACGCGCCCGAACATGAAGGCCCCGGTCGTCCGGAACTGCCCGTTCAAGTGGCGGAGGAGTTCGTCATCCACCAGGTGCCAGCTGATGTCCCGGTTGATCGTCTCGAAGAATCAGTCCAAAGACACCGACATCAGCAGGATGACCTTGCGCATCCGAGTACCTCCAGCGGCGGCGACAAGCGGTAGGGCCGCCGCCGTACCTTGCAGTCTGGTTAACCCTTGGGCTGCTCACCGTCGCCGGTGGGCTGTTCCCCGTCGCCGGCGTCGGAATCATCCTGCGGCGCGTCGTCGAAGCCGCCGCTCAGCAGCTTCTGTAGGGCGTCGTCCACTTCGCTGTCGCTGGCCTCGGCCAGCTGGCGGCGGCCACTGAACCCCTGCGGGTCATCGAGGTCCTCGGCGGTGGGGAGGAGGTCCGGGTGCTGCCAGATGGCATCGCGTCCGGCAATGCCCCGTTCGTCCTTCAGCGTGGCCCACAGCGTGGCAGCCTCGCGCAGGCGGCGGGGACGCAGTTCGAGTCCCACCAGGGAAGAGAAAGCGTGTTCCGCCGGACCGCCGGTGGCACGGCGTCGCCGGACTGTTTCCCGGAGCGCACCGGCGGAGGGCAGCAGTTTCTCCGTGGCCGAAGCGGTGAGCTCGTCCACCCAGCCTTCAACGAGGGCCAGGGCCGTCTCAAGTTTTTCAAGCGCCTGCTCCTGGGCAGGGGTCCGCTGCGGCATAAAGACTCCCTGGGACAGCGCTTCCTGGATGCCTTCAGGGTTGCTGGGGTCCAGGTCGCGGGCCAGCTCTTCAATCCTGGAAGTGTCGATATGGATGCCGCGGGCGTAGGCCTCGATGGCGCCGAGCAGGTGGCCGCGCAGCCAGGGTACCTGGACAAACAGCCGCGCATGGGCTGCCTCGCGGACGGCCAGGAACAGCCGGATGTCGTTCTCCGGCAGGCCCAGGCCCTCGCCGAACTTGGACACGTTGGCCGGCAGGAGCGCCATTTCCAGGTCAGCCAGGGGAACACCGATGTCCGTGGAGCTGACAACCTCGGCGGACAGGGCACCGATCGCCTGCCCCAGCTGCATCCCAAAGATCGCGCCGCCCATGTTCTGCAGCATGGAAGAGGCCCCGCCCATCATGGACTTCATCTCTTCGGGCATCTGTTCGGTCATGGCGCTGGAGAGCGCGTTGGCGATGCTGTTGGCTACGGGCTCGGTCAGCCGCTTCCATGTTCCAAGGGTGGCTTCCACCCACTCGGCACGCGACCACGCACGGCCGATCAGGCCGGTGGCAGGAAGGTCGGTCACGGGATCAAGCCACAGTTCGGCAAGCCGCAGGGCCTCGTCGACTTCGCGGGTCTGCAGGGCTGTGACGGACGGGTCGGCGCTGCTGGCGGCAACCCGGCGGGCGTTCTCGTGCGCGAGCTGCCAGTTGACGGGCCCTTCGGAAGGGGCGCTCATCATGGCCTGGACCTGGGAGAACATCTGGGCCAGGAGATTGGGGTCGTTCGGCAGGCCGGCTGCCTTTGCGAGTTCGGCGGGGTCGAAGTTTTCCATGCCCTTGCCGCCCATCAGGTTCTGCAGCATCTCGGTCAACGGATCCTTCGGCGTATCGTCGCCGTTGGACGGATTGAGTGGGTTGGAGGTCATGATCCCGCCGATCGTCGGTGTGACTGTTCACTTCACGGTACCCCGGGCAGGGGCGGCTGTCTGCCGGACAGGCGTCACGTTCGCTGTAGGCAAAGAGCTGGCCGGGGGCGGCACCGCGTAGTGTTGATTCCGTGACTACAACCCGCGGCGATCATCCGCATGAGGACCACGCTCCAGAGTTCGACGCCGGCGCTACAGCGGGTGCCCCAGCACCCGGAACGGGTGCGGCCGGCGCCCTGCCAACCGGGGAGTTTGCCCCCCGCAACTCCGCGCCGGGGGACCGGCGGGTGTCCGTGATGATGCTTTCCGGCGTCCTGGCGCTGGGTCTGGGGATCGCGGCCGTCACTGTCCCGGTGCCTTATGTTGTGGAATCACCCGGACCCACCTTCAACACTCTGGGCCAGAGCCAGGGCAGCGCTGTCATCAGCGTCACGGGCCACGAAACCTACCCGGCGAACGGCAATCTGGATCTAACCACCGTTTATGTCGACGGCGGCCCCAACGGCCCGGTGAGCGTCCTGGGTGCCTTCACCGCCTGGCTGGACGGGTCCAAGTCCGTTCACCCGGTGGAGATGCTTTACCCCAGCGGCACCACAAAGGAGGAGGCTGACGAGCAGAGCTCCGTGGCCATGACGTCGTCGCAGGAGAATGCGGTGGCGTCAGCACTCAAGGAGCTCGACATTCCCTTCGGCCAGCAGCTCCAGGCCGCGGGGCTGCCCGATGGTTCGCCGTCCGCCGGCAAGGTTGAAAACGGCGACATCTTCGGATCGATCAACGGCATACCCATCACATCGCTCGCCGTGGTGCAGGAGGAACTGGCCGCCGGCCAGGGGGCGCCGGCCACCCTGGTGGTGCAGCGCGCAGGGGAATCCGTCACACAGACCATCACCCCCATGAACAACGGTGCAGGCCGCTACATTCTCGGAGTCATGCTCAAGTACCTGTTCACGTTTCCGTTCGACGTGAAGATTTCACTGGACAAGGTTGGCGGACCCAGTGCCGGGCTGATGTTTTCGCTGGGCATTATCGACACCGTGACGCCGGGGGACCTGACTGGCGGCAAACATGTCGCCGGAACGGGGACCATCACCCCCGACGGCACCGTAGGTCCCATCGGCGGCATCCGGCAGAAGATGCTGGGCGCGCGTGCCGGGGGAGCCACCGTATTCCTTGCCCCGGCAGAAAACTGCGACGATGTTGTGGGCCATGTGCCGGAGGGACTGCAGGTGCTCAAAGTGGAGAACATCGCAGACGCGCGTCGCGCCGTCGAACTCGCCGGATCCGGGCAGGACACGGGCGCTTTGCCGGTCTGCGCCAGCAACTAGACTGAGGCCAGGAACTAAGCTTTACCGCCACTCGTGGCAGATATGACGGACGTTGCCACACGCTTGACCGGTGCCGGACGTCAACCGCACGCACGCTTCTTATGTAAACCTGACGACCAGCTATGAGGTACCGAGTTTGTCCCGTCCTACCAGCCCCATCCCGCCCGGAAGACCCCCCTCGCGACGCGGGGCCCTAACGCCCACGCTGATTGTTGTTGCCATCGCAGTGGTGGGCTTCATCCTCTTCGCCAACGTGTGGACTGACGTCCTCTGGTACCGGCAGCTCGGCTACTTCGAAGTGTTTGTGACAGAAAACCTCTCGCGGATCGGGATCTTCCTCGCCGGCTTCGCGCTTATGTTCCTGGCCGTCTTTTTTGCCATCCGGGTTGCCTACCACGCACGGCCCGTGTACGCGCCGGACTCGGAGATGCGCGACAACCTGAACCGCTACCAGGCCCAGCTTGAACCGGTCCGCCGCGTCGTTATGGTGGGCCTGCCCATCCTGTTCGGGCTGTTCGCGGGCAGCGCCGCGGCCAGCCAATGGCAGAAAGTGCTGTTGTTCTTCAACCAGGAACCGTTCGGCCAGAGCGATCCTGAGTTCGGCCTGGACATCAGCTTCTACCTCATGACTCTTCCGTTCCTGGGATTCGTCACAGGCTTCCTGATCAGCGTGGTTGTGGTGGCCGGCATCGCCGGAATCCTCACCCACTACCTCTACGGCAGCATCCGGCTGATGGAACGCGGCGTGTTCACCAGCCGCGCGGCACAGATCCACCTCGCGGTAACCGGCGCAGCCTTCCTGATCCTGCTCGGCGCAAACTTCTGGCTGGACCGCTATGCCGCCCTTCAGGGCAACGGCGGGCGCTGGGCCGGTGCGCTGTATACGGACGTGAACGCCGTGATCCCCACCAAGGCGATCCTCGCCGTGGCGGCAGGCTTGGTGGCCATCCTCTTCATCGTTGCGGCGGTCATCGGCCGCTGGCGCCTGCCGGTCATCGGCACGGCCATGCTGATCATCACCTCGATCCTGGCCGGCGGCGTTTACCCGTGGGTTATCCAGCAGTTCCAGGTGCGGCCTTCCGAGCAGACGTTGGAGAAGGAGTTCATCCAGCGCAACATCGAGATGACTCGGGCGGCCTACGGCCTGGACCAGATTCAGGTGGACCGCTATGACGCGACGAACACTGCCAGCACCGGGGCGCTGGCCCCGGACGCCCAGACCACGGCCAACATCCGGCTCCTGGACCCCAACCTGATCTCCGATGCGTTCTCCCAGCTGGAGCAGTACCGCCCGTACTACCAGTTCCCGGAGGCACTGAACGTCGACCGCTACGAGGTGGACGGCAAGATCCAGGACACGGTCATCGCCGTGCGTGAGCTGAACCCGGCGAACGTTGCCACCAACCAGCAGGGCTGGCTCAACCAGCACGTCGTCTACACCCACGGCTACGGCGTGGTGGCGGCCAAGGGAAACAAGTTCACCGTCGACGGCAAGCCGGAGTTCCTCCAGTCGGGTATCCCGTCCACCGGTGTACTTGGCGATGACTCCACCTACGAGCCGCGGATCTACTTCGGCGAAGACTCCCCGGAGTACTCCATTGTCGGGGCGCCTTCGGGATCACCGCACCGCGAACAGGACAGGCCTTCCGGCAAGGAAGGGGACGGGGAAACCCAGTACACCTTCACCGGCAACGGCGGGCCCAACGTGGGCAGCTTCTTCAACAAGGTCCTCTACTCCATCAAGTTCCAGTCCTCGGACCTCCTCCTCTCCGACGGAGTTAACGCAGAATCCCAGATCCTGTACGACCGCAGTCCGCGTGACCGCGTGGAGAAGGTTGCCCCGTACCTCACCGTTGACGGCAACTCCTATCCGGCCGTTGTTGACGGCCGCGTCAAGTGGATCGTGGACGGGTACACCACTAGCCAGTACTACCCGTACTCGCAGCAGGAGCAGCTCTCGGCTGCCACCGCGGACTCCCAGACCACTTCAGGCCGGACGGTTGCCCTGCCGAACAGCTCGGTGAACTACATCAGGAACTCGGTCAAGGCCACGGTCGACGCCTATGACGGCTCGGTGACCCTCTATGCATGGGACGATCAGGACCCCGTCCTGAAGGCCTGGCAGAAAGTTTTCCCCGCGTCCGTGAAGCCGTACTCGGAGATGTCCGGCGATGTTATGAGCCACGTCCGTTACCCGGAAGACCTGTTCAAGGTGCAGCGCGAACTGCTGGGCCGCTACCACGTCACGGAACCAGTGAGCTTCTACAAGAGTGACGAAGTATGGAGCGTGCCGAACGATCCCACCGTGGATACCGAAGTCAAGCAGCCGCCGTTCTACATGTCACTGCAGATGCCTGACCAGGAGAAGCCGGCCTTCCAGCTCACGTCGTCCTTCATCCCGCAGATCGTCAACGGCACTGCCCGGAACGTGCTCTACGGATTCCTGGCGGCCGACTCTGACGCAGGAAACGAGAAGGGCGTCAAAGCGGACAGCTACGGCAAGTTGAGGCTGCTGCAGATTCCGCCGGAAACACAGGTTCCCGGGCCGGGCCAGGCCCAGAACAAGTTCAACTCCGATCCCACGGTGTCCCAGGCGTTGAACCTGCTGAGGCAGGGCGCTTCCGAGGTGCTCAACGGCAACCTGCTGACTCTGCCCGTGGGCGGCGGCATCCTGTACGTCCAGCCGGTTTACCTCAAGTCGACCGGCGAGACGTCCTACCCCACCCTGCAGCGTGTGCTGGTGGCCTTCGGTGACAAGGTCGGCTTTGCGCCGACCCTGGACGGTGCCCTGAAGCAACTCTTCGGAGGCGACTCAGGCGCTGCCGCGGGCGACTCCGACAACACCGGCCAGACCCCGCCTGCTCCTGGCACCACACCGCCGGTAAGTGCGGGTGCCCAAGCTGACTTGAAGGCCGCGCTGGATGAGGCGAACGCAGCCATCAAGGCGGGCCAGGCAGCCCTGGCGGCTGGCGACTTTGCCGCCTATGGGGAAGAGCAGAAGAAGCTCGCGGCGGCCCTGCAGAAGGCTATTGACGCCGAGGGCAAGATCCCGGCGCCGGCCCCTGAAGCCACGCCATCGCCCGAGGCGACACCGTCGCCGGAAGCCACACCGACGGCGACGCCCTCGCCGGCGGCCAGCAACTAAGGGGTTTGACCCAGCGAGACGCACATCACGCCACCAGGATTTGGCCTCCCGTTCACCGGACGGTAGAGTTGATCTTGCGACGCGGGGTGGAGCAGTTCGGTAGCTCGCTGGGCTCATAACCCAGAGGTCACAGGTTCAAATCCTGTCCCCGCAACTGGCGAAAAGTCCGGATTCTGGAAACAGAATCCGGACTTTTTGGTTTAAGCGGACCCGTCCCAGGCAGGCAACCTCGGCGTCGTGGGGACCCTCAATCACGATTGGTTTTTACCTACTCCAAAGTACGGTAGTGTTGATCTTGCGACGCGGGGTGGAGCAGTTCGGTAGCTCGCTGGGCTCATAACCCAGAGGTCACAGGTTCAAATCCTGTCCCCGCAACCATGCAGAAGACCCCGACCGGCATAACGCCGGCCGGGGTCTTTTTTTNGACCGGCATAACGCCGGCCGGGGTCTTTTTTTGCCCGATTACAGCTGGTTCCTAGTATTCTCGTTCGCAAAGCGATTTGAGCACCTGGTCAGTCATTCTCGAGAGGAATGTTGTTCGATGTCCACACCCACGAAGAAGCCCGGCTCGTCCACGAGCAAGCGGTCAAGACTCTACTGGGGTGTTCCTGCCGCGCTCGTAGTGCTGGTGCTCGTGGTGCTGCTGGCCAAGTGGATGACCGGCCTTCCTGCGGTGGCCTCGTTCCTGGCTGACTATCCGGGCCATTCGGAACTGCCTGACGGCGCGCCTGTGGGATTCCCGGCGTGGCTGGCCTGGCAGCACTTCCTGAACGGCTTCTTCCTGCTGCTCATCATCAGGACCGGCTGGCAGGTGCGGACCACCACGCGGCCCAGCGGCCACTGGACGCGCAACAACAAGGGCCTGATCAAGACCAGGAATGCGCCCACCAAGATCACCTTGGAGCTTTGGCTGCACCTGACGCTGGACGCGCTCTGGATCCTCAACGGCCTGGTGTTCGCCATCCTGCTGTTCGCCACCGGCCAATGGATGCGGATCGTGCCCACGAGCTGGGACGTTATCCCCAATGCCCTCTCCGCAGCGCTTCAGTACGCCTCGTTGAACTGGCCCACCGACAACGGCTGGGTCAACTACAACGCGCTGCAGCTGCTGACGTATTTCGCCACGGTCTTCATCGCCGCACCGCTTGCCTTCATCTCCGGTATTCGGACGTCCTCCGCCTGGCCCAAGAAGGCCACCGCTCTCAATAAGGCCTACCCCATTGAGCTCGCGCGGGCCATCCACTTCCCGGTCATGATCTATTTCGTGGCGTTCATCGTGGTGCATGTCTTCCTGGTGCTCGCCACCGGTGCATTGCGGAACCTGAACCACATGTACGGCGGCAGCGACGACGCCGGCTGGTTCGGCTTCTGGGTCTTCGTCGCCTCGGTGGCAGCCATGGTGGCAGCCTGGTTTCTGGCGCGTCCCCTCTTCCTTCGCCCCATCGCCTCCCTGATGGGCAAAGTCAGCCGCTAATTTCCGGGCCGGTGACGTTGTCCAGGCCTTGCCGGTCCTCCCGAAGCCTCTGGTAGGTGGCCAGCGCACGCTCCCTGGACTCGGGGAGTCCCACCACGGGCGCGGGGTAGCCCTGGACATCGGGCTGCTTCCACGGTTCGTGGATGGCTCTGCGGTCCATGTGGGCGAGTTCCGGAATGAACTCGCGAAGGTACCGGCCGTCGGCGTCGAACTTCTTGCTCTGCGTGACGGGATTGAAGATCCGGAAGTACGGGGACGCGTCGGCGCCCGAGCCTGCAACCCATTGCCAGTTGGCGGGGTTGCTGGCTGCATCGGCATCCACCAGGGTGTCCCAGAACCATGCCTCGCCTAGACGCCAGTCGGCCAGGAGATTCTTGACGAGGAATGACGCCGCCGCCATCCGGACCCGGTTATGCATCCAACCGGTCTGCCAGAGCTGCCGCATCCCCGCATCCACCAGCGGATACCCGGTCCGGCCCTGTTCCCACGCCTCCAGTTCCGCGGCGGTGGGCTGCTGCCATTCGAAGCGGTCGAAGTCGGGCCGGTAGTTTCGGGTAGCCAGCTGGGGATTGGCGTAAAGCAGTTGCCAGCAGAACTCCCGCCAGCCCAGCTCGGACCGGAAGATCCCGACGTCGGGCGTCGCCTCGCGGGGGAAGTGGCGGCGGAGCTCGTGCCAGACCCGGAACGGGCTGATTTCACCAAAACGGAGGTGCGGGGACAGCCTGGAAGTGCCTTCCACACCGGGAATGTCCCGCCCAGTGCCGTAGTCCTGTGCGGGCCCGTCCAGGAAGTCCTCAAGCCTGCTGTGCGCTCCGGATTCCCCGGGCTGCCAGGTCTCAGCCAGTCCGCCGCTCCAGTCCGGGGACACGGGCAGCAGCGACCACTCTGTCAGCGCGTCGCTGGAGGCCTGCTTCATCGAACCGGCGACGGCGGGGGAGGGCAGGCGGGCCGGCGCATCCAGCGGCGGACGGGGCTCGCCGGACGCTGTGCAGGCCCGCCAGTAGGGCGTGAACACCTTGTAGGGACCGCCGCTGCCGGTGGTGATGGTCCACGGCTCGAACAGCAGGTTGGCTTGGAAGCTGGCCGCTTCGATGCCGTTCTCCGCCGCCCAGGCCTTGATGTCCGCGTCCAGGGACCGCTCGGGACCGCCGTAGCGGCGGTTCCACAGCACGTGCTTTGCGCCGGTCTCCTCGGCCAGGTCCCGGATCACACAGCTGGCAGGTCCGCGCCTGAGGATGAGTGCGGAACCGGCCTCAGCAAGCGCCCCCGCCAACGAAGTCAGCGAGTGGTGCAGCCACCAGCGGGCCGCGCCTCCCAGGGGACGGATTCCGGGGGATTCCTCGTCGAGAATGTAGACCACTGTAAGCGGCAGGCCGAGTTCGACGGCGTGGGAAAGAGCGGGGTTATCGTCCAGTCGAAGGTCATCACGGAGCCAGACGATGGAGGACGCAACGGGGGAGACCATGGCCTCCACGCTACACACCCGAGTCAGGAGCCGCACGGTCGTTTGCAGGATTCTGTCCGGGCATGGCAGGGGCCGGGGTTCGTGATGAACCCCGGCCCCTGCTGCCCGCTCAGCGGCGGACGCGGCTGGCTACAGCTTGTCGAAGTCGGCCTCGTCGACTGTGGACTCGGACCGGGTGCCGGAAGCGCCGATGGCCGGCTTGGCCCCGCCGGACTTCAGGGCTGCCAGGCGTGCTTCGATTTCCACCTGCTCGCCGAGGTCTTCCAGCTGGTTGAACTGGGCGTCCAGGCTCGACGCGGCAAGCTCCTGCTGTCCGCGGACCTTGGCCTCTTCGCGGCGGATTTTCTCTTCGAAGCGGCCAACTTCGCTGGTGGGATCCATGAAGTCGATGCTCTTAATGGCATCATGCACCTGGGACTGTGCCGCGGCCGTCTTGGAGCGCGCAACCAGCTCGTTGCGCTTGCTGGTGAGTTCGTTGAGCTTGCCCTTCATCTGGTCCAGGCCCGACTTGAGCTTGTCCACTACCTCGGTCTGCGACGCGATGCTCGGCTCAGCACCCTTGGCTTCGCTTTCCGCGGACATCTGGCGCTGCAGCGCTACCTTCGCGAGGTTGTCGAACTTCTCGGCGTCTACGCTGTCGCCGGCGCTGCGGTATTCGTCAGCCTTGCGAGACGCGGCGAGGGCCTTGTTGCCCCAGTCCTGGGCATTCTTGATGTCCTCGCGGTAGTCATCCTGGAGCATACGGAGGTTACCGATGGTCTGGGCGACTGCGGATTCAGCCTCCGCAATGTTGTTGGTGTAGTCCCGGACCATCTGGTCCAGCATCTTCTGCGGATCCTCAGCGTTGTCCAGCAAAGTGTTGATGTTTGCCTTTGCCAGCTGTGCGATCCGGCCGAAAATGGACTGCTTAACCATGGTGTTACCTTTCGTCCTGCTCAATGGTGGCCACTGAGATCAGTGAACAGTTGTTGTACCGCTTCTTTTCGCCTGCAGGTTGGTTCCTGTTGGCGCCTAGCTTTGTCGGATCAGAAACTTCCCGAGTCTCCGCCGCCGAAATCTCCTCCGCCGAAGTCCCCTCCCCCGGAGTCACCGCCCCAGCCGCCACCATCGCTGTGGCCTCCGCCCCAGCCTCCGCCGCTGCCGCCGTTGAGGATGGAGTTGATGAGGATACCGCCAAGGATGGCGCCACCGAGGCCGCCACCGCCTCCGCCGCGCCCGCCGAACATGCCACCGCCGCCGAAGCCCTGGTTGGCGTAGCCACCAAAGTTGTCGACGTCTGCCTGGGCCAGCTGCGCTGCCTGGGCCGCGAGGGCGTGGGCCTGCTGGGCGTATGTGAGGGCAGTAACCGGATCGTTGCGGGAGATGGACAACGCGTAGTCGAGGTTGCGCTGGGACTCGGCGAGCCGCGTGCGGGCCTCGGTGCCTACGCCGCCGCGGCGGGCGGTGATGTAGTCCGACGTGGCACTGATCTGCGCCTGCGCCGACATGATGGTCTGCTGCAGCGACGCCTGGGCACGGCGGGCCTGGTCCTGCTGGTTCCGGATGCCGGTGAGGGACTGGTCCAGGGCCTGGTGCGCTGTTTCAACGCGCTGCAGGGTGGCGATGGGATCGATCTTTCCGCCCTGGATTTCGGCCTTGACCTGGCCCAGAGCGGCTTCAACACCGGCAACCGGGCCAGCCAGTTCGGGGTGTTCGCCGGACTGGATCATGGCCTTCGCCTGCGCGAGGTCCTGGGAGGTTTCAACGACGGCCGCCTCCAGCCCATTGCGGGCCTCGTCCAGGTTGGTGGACACCTTGGCGATGGCGTCCAGCAGAACGTTGGTCTGGTGCAGGCTCTCTTCAGATGCCCGCACGGCGACCGCGGCGAGGCTACCCTCGCCTGCGGTGAGCTTCTCCTGGGCGGTGGCCGTGGCATTCTGCACAAAAGCCAGCCGTTCCTTGGCCTGGGTGATGTTGTCAGCGACCTGCACCAGAGCGCTGTCCGCGTACTTGGCGCGCAAGGCCGTCAGTGACTGTTTGGCGCTGGCGATCTTGGCATCGGCTTCGTGGGCTCCGGCGCTGATGGCTGCCAGTGCCTGCGGGGCGTTCTTCTCGAGCTCCCGGAGCGAGTCGAAGTCGGCCTTCTGCTCCTGGAGCGAGCCGAGCGCTGCCTCTGAACGGCGGATGATCTCGCCGAGCCAACTGCGCTGCTGTTCTTCGGTATCCGGGATGTGGTCGTCAAGCTGCTGCTGGAGCTTGAAGGATTCGGACATGTGGGCTTTGGCCTCGGCCAGGGCCTTGGTGAAGTTCCCCACCGCGGCATCGCCATACTGGGCCTCCGCGAAGCCGAGTTCCTGTTCGCTGGACTTGATAGCGTCGTCGGCCTCGATGATGAGGGAACCGCTCTTGCGCCGGAGTTCCTCGATGCTGAGCGAAGCCAGCGGATCGAGCTCGGCACCCTGGGGACCGTAGCTGGCGCTGGATGCCAAGGCTGCCTTTTTGCGCTTGTTGCGGAAGTAAAGGTACGCGCCGGCCCCACCGGCAACTGCAATACCCGTTCCTACCAGGACCGCAGCCCCGGCGCCATCACCCGAGGGGACATTGCCGCTGCCGCCGCCTGCCGCATCCCCGATGGCTCCAGCGGTGTCAATGGCAGCCTGGGCGAAGTCCCTCTTGCCGCCAGCCAGGTTGGCTGTGACGGCGTTCTGGCTGATGGCTCCCTGTTTGGACTTGATAGGGCTGGCAGAGTTCAGGACGAAGCTGAATTTGCCGTCATCCTTGGCTATCGCCAGGACGGCGTCGGACCTGCCCATGCCCTTGTTCGTCGCAACGGCCGCGGCCCAGTCAGCTGGAACGGTTGGGTTGGTGAACGTGTCCACGGTCACCACATAGAGGTTGTACTTGTGGTCCTTCAGGAGCTTCTGGATGGCTTCCTGGACCTCGCCACTGCGTCCGCCGAGAACCTTGGCGTTGTCCACAATGTTGGTTCCGGGTGGGATGGTCACCGGGTCTTCAGCCCAGGCCGCGCCGGCAGGAACCGCTAGCAGCCCGGTCAGGCCGATCACGGCGAGGATACGTTTGAACTTTGACCGCATGTGCAACCCTTCAGCACGCCTGACACCGATTCGGGACGAATAAGCGTCTCAGAATGCAGCAGCGCCCCCACGCGTGGTGTAAAGCCGCAGGTCGCTGTGGCATTTCCTTTTGATTCTATGGTGCACCTCTTGGTGCGTCCACAGCGGCGAATATGCCACCAGCGAAACCCTTGGAAGTGCCTGTTGGCAGCGGAATTCGGTCTCCCAGCAACCTCCCAGCCAACGTTCGTCCCAGTTCCAGCCAGACGGTACATAGTTAATGCAGACGAGGATGAAAGGAAGTCCAATGACTGAGAACCCAACCCAGGGTGCAGCGCCGGAGAACCGCAATCCGGATGAGAACCGGAATGCGGACCAGAACCCTGCGGAGGTCCGCAGTGACGCTGTCGGTCAGGCTAATACGACCGAGCAGCTGGACCGATCCGGGGCACCCGACAACCCCACCCAGCCGCTGCCGGGTGCACCCCGTCCGGTTTTTCCTCCCCGCGAGCCCTTATACGGCCAGCAAACGCCGGGCCAGCAGGCTCCCGGCCACGAGTACGCCCAGCACGGGGCGCATTCGGCAGCGCCCGGCGGCTCTGCGGGTCAGCACAACCCGGGTCAGCACAACCCGGGTCAGTACGGAACAGGCCAGTACTCCCCGGGCCAGTACAACGCTGCCCCGAACCCGGCCGACGCGCCCCGCAAGAAAGCCTCCTTCGGCGTCGGGACCCTGGTGGCAAGCATCCTGGCCGCAGGCCTTGTGGGTGGTGGCGTGGCCACGGTCGGTTCGGGCAACCTATTCAACAATGGCTCGCCGTCGGCCGCGAGCAGCGGCAGCCAGTCTGAGACCGTGATTGTTAACAACAAGGACGACGTCAACGCCATCACGGCCGCGGCGCTCAAGGCGTCGCCCAGCGTGGTGACCATCAGTGCCACGAGCGGCAGTTCGGGCGGCACAGGCTCCGGCATCGTTATGGACAACGAAGGGCACATCCTGACCAACACCCACGTGGTGACGCTCGATGGCCAGAGCGCCAACGCAGCCCTGGAGGTCCGGACCAGCGCGGGCAAGGTCCTCAAGGCCACACTGGTGGGCACTGACCCCCTCTCTGACCTTGCCGTCATCAAGGTGGACGACGCGTCCGGGCTGACCGCAGCCACGCTCGGTGACTCGGGCAAGCTCAACGTCGGCGACACGGCCATCGCCATCGGCTCCCCACTTGGCCTGACCGGAACAGTCACTGACGGCATCGTCTCAACCCTGAACCGGACCATCAGTGTTGCGTCCTCGGCGGCACCGAAGGAAGGCGACACTTCCCAGGGCGGCGATCAGGGCTTCCAGTTCGCCCCGCCAAACGGTGGCCAAGGCCAAAGCACCGCCAACCAGGGTTCCATCTCCATCAACGTGATCCAGACTGATGCCGCCATCAACCCCGGCAACTCCGGCGGAGCGCTGGTCAACAGCAAGGGAGAGATCATCGGCGTCAACGTCGCCATCGCGTCCGCCGGCTCCGATTCTTCGACCACCGGCGGAAATATCGGAGTGGGCTTCAGCATCCCCATCAACCACGCAAAACGGGTGGCACAGGAGATCATTGATACCGGCAAGGCCTCCCACGGCCAGTTGGGTGTCAGCGTCAAGGAAAAGTCGTCCAGCAGCTCGTCCTCGGGCTTCTCCGTAGGTGCCGACGTGGCAACGGTAGAGCCGAATTCAGCTGCCGCAAAGGCCGGTATAAAGGTGGGCGATGTGGTGATCAAGTTCAACGACCTGGTCATCAGCGAGCCTAACCAGCTCACAGCGGCCGTCCGTGAGCAGGCCGGCGGCTCCACCGTCAAGCTCACCGTCCTGCGCAACGGCCAGGAGCAGACGCTGGACGTCACGCTCGGCACCGCGGCGGACCAGTAGGCCTGAACAGCAGAGCGCACGGCAAACAATCCACGACGACGGCGGAGGTCACCAAAGGTGACCGCCGCCGCCGTCGTCCGCGTTCCCGTGCGCCCGGGCAGGGCCGTGACACAGGCGTTAACGGGACGGCAACGGGGGACGGCTATATGGTTAGCTAGGATCTACCCGTACCCCGGGCGTTCCGAGGCCATGACCCCATCCGGCTGGCTGTCCACAAGCATGGAAGGCTGCTGTAAATACAGTGGAAGAGACATTGAAGATCATCGTCCTGGTCAAGCATGTACCGGACGCACA
This sequence comes from Pseudarthrobacter raffinosi, assembly GCF_023913835.1. NCBI lineage: Bacteria > Bacillati > Actinomycetota > Actinomycetes > Micrococcales > Micrococcaceae > Pseudarthrobacter > Pseudarthrobacter raffinosi. Next base: position 59,365 of record NZ_JAMXBG010000012.1, read on the forward strand.
GTTCGACCGACACCTCACCGGCGAGGGCTACACTACGGACCGTAACGAAAGCATCCTTTCCGAGCTGGACGAATACGCGCTGGAGGCGGCTTTGCAGCTGGCTGAGGCCCGCGGTGGCGCCAAGGCCGGCAACCAGGTCATTGCGCTGAGCATGGGCGCGTCCGGTGCCGTGAACGCGGTGAAGAAGTCACTCCAGATGGGCGCCACCGAAGGTGTGCACCTCACGGACAGTGCCCTGGCGGGCTCAGACGCCGCCGCCACTTCGCTCGCGCTCGCGGCCGCCATCCGCCATATTGGCACCGGCGCTCCGGTGGACCTTGTCCTCACGGGCATGGCGTCCACCGACGGCGAAACGTCCCTGGTCCCGGCCCAGCTCGCCGAGCGCCTCGGTCTGCCGCAGGTCACCTTCGCGTCCTCGCTGACGGTCGACGGCGGCCGGCTCACCGCGCGCCGCGACGCCGACACCTACTCGGAGACCGTCGAAGCTTCGCTGCCCGCAGTGGTCTCCGTGACGGACCAGATCAACGAGCCGCGCTACCCCAACTTCAAGGGCATCATCGCGGCCAAGCGCAAGAGCATCACCACGCTTTCGCTGTCCGACATCGGAGTCGATCCCGCGCACGTGGGCCACGCCGGATCGTGGACCACAGTGACCGCTGCCGAGGAACGCCCGCCGCGCACCGCCGGAACCATCATCACCGACGAAGGCGACGCCGGCATCAAGCTCGTCGACTTCCTGGCCGCCCAGAAGCTGCTCTAAGAGGGATCACAGACATGGCAAACGTACTCGTATTCATTGACAACCCCGGCGATGCCCTGAAGAAGAGCACCCTCGAACTGCTCACCCTGGGACGTTCCCTGGGAGAGACCGCTGTTGCCGTGAACGGCGATCTGCACCAGGATGTTTCGGCCACGCTCGCCGAATACGGCGTCACCGCCGTTTTCCGGCCCTCCGCCCAGGACCTGGATGACTACCTTGTCTCGGCGAAGGCAGCCTATCTCGCGGCCGCCGCGGGTGCCGCCAGTGCCGGCACGGTCCTCCTGGACAACTCGCCCGAAGGCAAAGAGATCGCGGCGCGGCTCGGCATCCGGCTCAACGCCGGCGTCATCACCGATGTTGTGGCGGTCGACGCCGACGGTACAGCCCACAAGTCGGTCCTCGCGGGGTCCTACACCACTTCTGCCAGGGCCACCACGGCGGTTTCCGTGCTGACGGTGAAGGCCAACAACGTCACGCCGGAGCCGGCCTCCGTGGCTTCCGCCCCGGAGACGTCCACCGTCGAAGTGCCGGCGGACGGCACGGCCACGGCAGCCCGCATCACCGCCCGCGAACAGAAGGCGGCCAGTGGACGCCCGGATCTGTCGGACGCCCGCATCGTGGTGGCCGGCGGACGCGGAGTGGACGGCGACTTCGGCCCGGTGGAGCAGCTTGCCGACGCCCTCGGAGCTGCCGTCGGCGCCTCCCGTGCGGCCACGGACGCCGGCTGGATCAGCCACGACGCCCAGGTAGGCCAGACCGGCAAAACCGTGTCGCCCCAGCTCTACATCTCGGCAGGAATTTCCGGTGCCATCCAGCAGAAAGCCGGGATGCAGACAGCAAAGGTCATCGTGGCCGTGAACAAAGACGCCGAGTCACCAATCTTCGAAATCGCCGATTTTGGCATCATCGGGGACCTCTTCGACGTCCTTCCGCAGGCCACCGAAGAAATCAAGAAGCGAAAAGGCTGACCCTTGGCCCACTCCGCTGCCTCAGCACAGAGCCCGTTCAACCCGGACATCCACCGGGTTGGGCGGGTGCTCTGTTTCGCCGCCCACCCGGACGACATTGACTTCGGTGCGGCCGGCACCATCGCCGCCTGGACGGCCGCCGGCATCCAGGTCAGCTACTGCATCATGACCGACGGCGACGCCGGCGGCTTCGACCCGGCGCACCGGGCGGAGATCATCGCCCTCAGGGCGGCCGAGCAGCGCCGGGCCGCCGAACTCGTGGGCGTGACTGACCTCCGCTACCTCCATGAGCGCGACGGCTACCTCGAACCGACGCACGAGGTGATGAAAGGTGTGGTGAAGCTGATCCGGGAAATCCGTCCCGACGTCGTGCTTGCCATGCATCCGGAACGGAACTGGAGCCGCCTGCAGAAGAGCCACCCGGACCACCTTGCCGTGGGTGAGGCCGTGACCCGGGCCGTCTACCCTGCAGTCGAAAACCCGTTCGCCTATCCGGAACTGGCTGAGGCAGGCCTCGCCGCGTACAAGCTGCCGTGGCTGTGGCTCTACGCCGGGCCGGACGAGCGGGATAACCATTTTGTGGACGTCACCGACCATGTGGCCGCCAAGCTTGAGGCGATCCACGTGCATGTGAGCCAGCATCCCGACGTCGGCGCCATGGAATCTGCGGTGCGGAATGGCATGCACGTGAATGCCCGGCGTGCGGGGTTCGCCGAGGGCCGCAGCGCCGAAGCCTTCCATGTGGTCGCCGTCAACGGCCCGGGGACCATCGCCGGCTTCTAGGACCGCCGGCGGCTGGGGCGGCCGGCCTCTGGCGCAGCCGCCCCCGGGCTCAGGCGCCCAGCGGTGCGGCAGCCACGGTGGGGAACGTCGGCGTGGCCGAACCACCCACGGGCTCCACGGTGATGCCAAGCGCTGCGGCGGATGCAATGCCCTTCACTACAGCAGGCTTCGACAGGGCTGCTTCGTCCATCAGGCCCTGGGAAACCGGTGCCGAGCCGTCCTTCGGGATCAGCCACATCTGGTAGACCTTGCCGGCAGGCGGCGCGGGCACACCGTTCATCTTGACCACCACGGCATCCTTCGACGACGAAATCAGCACCGTGGCGGTGCCGCCGGCGGAGACAGGTACGGATGCTTCGCGCACGTCGCCAGCCCGGACCACCTGGTTCAGGGGATCGTTCTGGTCAGCAATGTAGGCACCCACGCCCACGCCACCGAGGGCGATCACGGCGGCGGCTGCCACCGCGGTGAGCCAGCGGCGGGCGCCGGCAGGCCGGCGCCGTTCTTCCCGGCGGACCCTGGCGGCGGCGAGCTCATCCAGGGCTTCTGCAGACGACTGCTCGGCCGGCATGGCCGTGGTGGCGGGAGCCACGACTGTTATTGGCCCATCGGCAGGCAGCTGCGCGAGGGACGGCAACTGGGACACGATTCGTGCGAAAAGATCCGCGGGAGGTTCCGCCTCAGCCGTAAAGGACGCCGCGAGGGTCTCCCTGTCCTGGCGGACACGCTCAAGGAAGGCGCTGCGCTCGGCGTCGGGGGCGGCGGAGATGTAGCGGTCAATGGTGGCGCGTTCAGCATCGCTGATCGCGTCCAGGGCATAGAGCTCGGCGAGATCCACGGCCCGCCCGGATTCCAGGTCGGCGGCGATCTCAGTTCCGAACGAGCCGGGACGGCGGGTGCCTCCCTGACTATTCATTTCTGTCATCTCAACTCACCCCCAGACAGGTCTTCAAGCGGATCAGTCCGTCGCGGATGCGGGACTTGATAGTGGGTACTGCTGCGTTTAGCTTCTCCGCGACTTCGCGGTACGTGAGGCCGCCGTAGTAGGCCAGCCGCACGGATTCCTGTTGTGTATCGGTCAGCGTTTCCAGGCACCGGACCACCGCCTCGGCCTCCAGCCTGCTGTCCACCTCGGTGGAGACGGAGTCGTGGTCCACGTCCTGGCTGCTGGCGCCGTACTTGGCCTCACGGTCGGTGGCCGACTGCGAGGAACGGACCTTGTCCACGGCCCGGCGGTGCGAAATGGTCATCAGCCACGAGAGCGGGCTTCCTGCTTCCGGGTTGAACTTTGCGGCGTTCTGCCATACCTGGAGGAAAACCTCCTGCGTGGTGTCTTCGCTGAGTTCGGGATCGATGAGGACCCGCCGCGCCATGCCGAACACCCTGCGCGATGTCAGTTGGTAGAACTCGGCAAACGCGGCCTGGTCGCCGCCGGCTATGCGGGCGAGCAGCCCGGCCAAGCGCTTGCCGAGATCCGCCGGTGAGTTTGTAACTGCGGCCGGGGCCTCGGAGTTTGGCGCGTTGGGAGTTTCCATCACTACCCAGCATAAGTCGCCCGGCGGTGAAACCTGAGCATCGCGGCCGGTGCTGCCCCGGGGAAAGGGGAGAGCCGACGGCGCCGCCCGCCTAGTCGCTAGCCGTGTCACCTGCCCGCTCCTTCCTCGCCCTGGAATTGCTGTCAGGAGTTATTCGGTGCCGGCAGCCGTCCGGATGGGCAGCGGGCGCTCAGATCTGGGCGCCGGAAAATTTCTGTTGGCGCCAGGCCTCGTAGACGGCAATGGACGCTGCGTTGGCCAGGTTCAGGGAACGCACGGACGGAAGCATGGGGAGCCGCACCGTGGACGTGACATGCGGATCGCTCTTAAGGTGCTCAGGCAGGCCTACCGATTCCTGGCCGAACATCAGCACATCGCCGGGGCGGTAGGCGATGTCCGCGTAGCTGGCGGTGCCGTCCGAGGTGAAGGCGTACACACGCTCCGGCTGCAGTTCGCGCCAGGCGTCCTCGATGCTTTTGTGGACGGTGACGACGGCGAGGTCGTGGTAGTCCAGGCCGGCGCGCCGGAGCTTGGCATCGGAGAAATCAAAGCCGAGGGGTTCCACCAGGTGCAGTTGGGCGCCGGTTATGGCTGCCAGCCTGATCGCATTGCCGGTGTTGCCGGGGATTTCGGGGGCATGGAAGAGGATTCGGAACACGGTCCAATCCTAGTCAACCAATCCGGGTCAACGGTTCAGTGCCCGCTTCCCAGCGCATGCAGCGGTTCAGTGCATGCCGCGAAGCAGCCTGGCCAGCACGGACACATTGACGGTGTTGGGTGTGGGGCCGGAGGAGAGGAAGTGCTTGAGGCCGCGGACCAGGCCTGCCGCGTTCACCACCTGGATGGTTTCGGAGGTGCCGGCTGTTCGCCGGTGGCGGTCGATGACGGGTTCGTGGAGGTTGCCGTCGGCGCTGTGGATGACTGTCCAGCCGGTGACGTTCAGTTCCGGGAAGATGTCCTGCATGGCCCGGACAACGTGGGCCAGTTGCGGCGGCGCGATGGAACGTCCGCCGTGCCTCAGGGTTTGCCCGTCCCAGGCGTAGGCGCCCTTTGGCAGCAGCATGGACCCGATCAGCGCCAGCCGGTAGCCGGACAGGAGTGCGTGGTCGATGTGGCTGTTATCGGCCGGGGACTGCAGGCCGTTGACCAGCCGGGCCGCAGGAATCGCAGGCAAAACCTGGCGGGTGATGAGCTGCACCGTGCGCAGTTCGCGCTGGATTCGGGCCTCGGCGCCAAAAATACCCCGTTTGCGCGGCATCCCGTGGACCTGCTGGCTGGCCTGGGCGAACGGGATGAGCGGCACCGTGCCGGACGCCTCGAAAGCCGCGGCATCGTAGGGCGGGACATAAAGGGGCGGGTCGCCTGCGGTGTTCCGCGGCGTGGTGGTTCTGTGCACTGTGGCCGAGGCATGGCTGCCCGCCGCCGGCGCATCAAAGTGCGGCCCTGCGGCGGAATCGTCGGTGTTGCGGGCGGTTCCCGCGGCGTACGAGCGGTCGTAGGCCTTCCGGCGCGTGGGGTCTATGAGGGTTTCGTATGCTGCCGTCACTCGCCGGAAAGCAGCGGCGTCCCCGCCATGGTCAGGATGGGCCTTCCGCGCGGCCCGGCGGTAGGCCACCTTGATCTCCTTGTCGGTGGCCGTCACGGCGACACGGAGCACCTCGTAGTAGGAGTTGCTGCTCTCGGTCAAGCACTCATCCCTTTTCTTCGCTGGCCAGTCCACGGCATGCAGCCCGGTGGGCCCCAGTTTACGGCCTGCCCACACAACGTCTGCGCACGCCTCAGTGGTTCCCGCGGCCCGGCGTCTAGACTCTTTGAGGATGACGGCAGGCGGGCCGTCCGGGCGAACATATTGGGGTGGACGTGAAGGCGCAGGCGGCTGTACTCGTGGCGGGGGCGCTGCTCGGCGTGACAGCAATGGGAGGCTGCAGTGTAGACGTTTCCGATCCGGCCGCCCCGAAAGTGGCGCCAACCGTCACCGCCCTGGCCACCCCTACCATCACCCCGGGCCATGACGCAGAAGCGGTGGCCGCAAAGGACATGCCGTTCTCCGCTGGCGGTTCCCTGGCCGCCGGGGTCCCCGTGGGGATCTCGGACGGACTCAAGGATGCACCCGGCTGGCAGCAGGTCAAGGAGAACGTGGCCGGCGAGAGTCAATTCGTGAAGTCCGATGGCTGTCTGGTGGCGGCCAAGGTCCGCACCAACCAGGCACCGCTGGCGCTTCAGGACGACAAGGAGTCGACTGTTGGCCTCTTCACGTACCTGGACCCGACCATCCTGCCCGGCTATCTGAAGACAGCGACGCTGCGGTGGGGCGGTGAGGTTGGCAAGCCGGGGCCATCGGCTGAGGTGCTGGCCCTGGAGAAACCCGGCCAAGCGGGCGTCAGGCCCACGGCCGTTATGGCCCGGGTGTTCGGCACTGCGGCATCGTCGGTCTACATTTCGGTGGCCTGCCCGGACGATGCCACACTGGCAGCCGCCCGGGCCTACATCGCAGAACGCCTCCTGTTGGTTCCGCCGTCGAACTAGCGGTGTCGGTTACTTACCATGCCTGCGCCAGGACCCGGCGGGGGAAAGGCGGTTCAGGGCCAGCGCGCCCACGAGCAGGCCGAAGTCCCGTAAGGCAACGTCGTAGAAGCTGCCCAGGACCAGTAGGTTGATGATGATGCCCAGCAGCCAGACGGCGACCAGCAGGGAACCGAACCGGGGCCGGACGGCCACTGCAATACCGGCGGCGATCTCCAGGACGCCGACGATGTACATGAAGCTCTGCGCCGACACGGGCACCACGGAGGTGGCAACCGGCGCGAGGTATATGGTCCAGTCGGTCAGGGTGTTGGTGAACTTGTCCAGCCCGAAGAGAATCGGTGCGACGGTGAACACGGTGCGCAGCAGGAAGAAGGCCTGCCTGTCCGGTGCCATAGCCTGTAGCCGACTGCCTGCGGTGATTTTCGCGTTGGTTGTCATGGTGGACTCCTTCTAAAAGTAGGTATGATTATTTTAGAAAAATTAGCACCATTAAGCAATGGATGTTGTTTTTAGAGTTAGGGGTACAGGGTGCGCAGACTTCCGTGGGGCCGCCGCATGGCGGCCGTGGCTTCCTTGGGCGACGACAAGCGCCGGGAGCTTTTTGAACTGGTTGCCGCTTCCGATGCCGCAGTCGGGCGCGATGAGGCTGCGCTGGCCCTCGGCCTGCCAAGAAGCACTGCGTCCTTCCACCTTGACAGGCTGGTCCAGGACGGACTCCTGGCGGTGGAATTCCACAAGGCCGCCGGGAAGTCAGGTCCTGGCTCCGGGCGGCCGGCGAAGATGTACCGGCAATCAACGAGTGAGGTCGGCGCTTCCGTGCCGGACCGCAACTATGACCTCGCCGCTGAGCTGCTGGTCGCAGCGATCGAGCACTCCACAGCGACCGGCGGAGCCGTGGGCAATTCCCTGCTGGCCGCGTCGTACGGCAAGGGCAAGGCGATGGCCGCCGGCGCCGCAAGCCTGACGGACTTCATGGCGGGGGAGGGCTACGAGCCCAGGCCTGACGGCACCGGCGGCTTTGTGCTGGTGAACTGCCCGTTCCATCGGCTCTCGGACGGGCACCCGGAAGTCGTCTGCGCCATGAACGGATCATTTCTGCAGGGCGCGGCTGCGGCGTGCGGGGAGCCGGAGGAACGTATAGCGCCGAACAGCGAGCCTGGCCAGTGCTGCGCCAGGATCACCCCGCCCTGACACCTGATGGGCCGGGGCCGCGGGTGTGCCGCCCTGGGCGCCGCTAGAATTGAGGAGTGCCCGTCTACCTCGATCATGCAGCCACCACGCCACTTTCCGCCGAGGCGCTGGCAGCCCTGACCCGGGAACTTGCCCGCACCGGCAATCCTTCGTCCCTGCACGGCTCGGGCCGGCGTGCCCGCCGCTCCGTGGAGGACGCCAGGGAAGCAATCGCGAAAGCGGCCGGCGCCCGTCCCTCCGAGGTCATCTTTACGTCCGGGGGCACTGAGTCCGACAACCTTGCCGTCAAGGGCCTGTACTGGGCCCGTTCCGGCGAAGACCCGGCACGGCGGCGCATCCTCTGCTCCGCCGTCGAGCATCATGCCGTGCTGGACACCGTGGAATGGCTGGAGCGGCACGAGGGTGCCATTGTCACGTGGCTTCCCGTGGACAGCGGGGGCGTGGTGGATTTGGACGTCCTCGCCGCCGAGCTGGCCCAGGACCCCGGGACCATTGCGCTCGTGACGGTCATGTGGGCCAACAATGAAGTGGGCACTATCCAGCCGGTGCACAGGATTGTGCAGTTGGCGCACGCCGCCGGGGTGCCGGTCCATTCGGATGCCGTGCAGGCCTTCGGCTCGCTGCCGGTTGATTTCAAGGCCTCCGGGCTGGACGCGATGTCCGTTTCCGGGCACAAGATCGGCGGACCGGTGGGAGTCGGCGCCCTCCTGCTGGGGCGGGCCGTCAAGCTGACCCCGGTGCAGCACGGCGGCGGCCAGGAACGCGACGTGCGCTCCGGGACGCTGGACACGGCGTCCATCGCCGCCTTCGCTGCTGCCGCCGAGGCCGCCACCGCACGGCTTGCCGCCGAGTCCGCGAGGATCGCGGCCCTGCGGGACAGGCTCATCGACGGCGTCCTGCAGCGGGTGCCCGAAGCTGCACTCCGCGGCGCCCCGGGGGAGGGTCGGCTGCCCGGCAACGCGCATTTCACGTTCCCTGGCTGCGAAGGTGATTCGCTGCTGTTCCTGCTGGACCTGGTGGGGGTGGAATCCTCCACGGGATCCGCCTGCACGGCCGGTGTCCCGCGCCCGTCCCACGTGTTGCTGGCCATGGGGCTGGACGAGGAGACAGCCCGTGGCGCCCAGCGCTTCACGCTGGGACATGCCTCAACCGACGCGGACGTGGATGCCTTGCTGGCAGCCCTCCCCGGCGCGTACCAACGCGCCCGCCAGGCAGGGATGGCCGGGCATGAATCCTCGATCCAGACTGCGGGAACGGTAGCGCGTCAGGCGTCCTCCGGCAGGAGCTGATCGAGCCCAACGGACCTGTCGGCCAGGCGCTCCGCTGTGACTCGGGTCCTGGCCGAGATGAGGGCCTTGATGGTCTTCTGCGCGCCGGGCTGTGGCTTCCGCGGCCAGTTGACGCTCATCCCGGCCATCACCCTGGAATCCTGCTGCCAGAACGCGACGAACTCCTTGCCCTCCAGTGACCCCCGGATCACCGGCTCAGCGCCCGCCGCCAGGGCCGGGAAGCCCGAGTACTCCATGCTGACGTCGTACTGATCGGTGTAGAAGTAGGGGATGGTGCTCAGGACTGCATCCTGGCCGAGCATGGCCCTGGCGGCCACCTTTCCGCCGTTCAGGGCATTGGACCAGTGCTCGCTGCGGTGGTGCTGGCCGGTGAAGGGGTGCAAGGCGTTGGCGACGTCGCCGGCGGCAAAAATACCGGGCGCGCTGGTCTGCAGGGACGCGTCCGTGAGGATCCCGTTGTCCAGGGTGAGGCCGGCCGCCTGCGCGAGTCCGGTCTCGGGAACCACGCCGACGGCGATGACCACGATGTCCGCAGGGAGCGCCTCTCCGGAATCGGTGACCACCCCGGTGACAGCGCCGCCGTGGCCGGTGATTTCCCGCGCTGAGGCAGGAAGCCGGAAGCTCACGCCGTTGGCTTCGTGGAGTCTGCGGAAGAACCGTCCGAGGTCAGGGCCGATGGCCCCGGCCAGGGGGATCTCGTCCTGTCCGAGGAGCGTGACGTTGTTGCCGTACGTGGCGGCAGCCGCAGCCAGTTCCATGCCGATCCAGCCGGAGCCGACCATCACCACGTTCCTGCCGCCCGCCGCCAGGCTGCTGCGCAACCGACGGCTGTCGTCCAAGGTGCGGAAGGTGGACACCCCGGCCAGGTCGCTTCCGGGCAGGCGGAGGGTGCGGGGTGCCGCCCCGGTGGCGAGCAGCAGGGAGCCGTACGCCAGCGTGCTGCCGTCGTCGAGTTCCACCGTCCTGGCGTCCGGCCGGATGTCCGTGACGCGCGCGCCCAGGCGGAGGCCGACGTCGTTCTCCGCGTACCAGCCTGGCGGCACCACCGGGACGGCGTCCTCGTCAGCCTTTCCCAGCAGATACTCCTTGGACAGCGGCGGCCGCAAGTAGGGGTGATGGCGCTCGGCGCCGATGATGGTCACCCGGCCTTCGAAACCTTCCGCCCGCAGGGTCTTGGCAGCGGTGGCACCGGCCAGGCCGCCGCCGGCAATCACAATTTCCCCCGCGGCCGCAATGTCCTCAGCCATGTCCGTCCGATTCCCGCTGGTGCGTGCTCGAAGTCTAAAACTGTTAATTCTGACTTTAGAAGTGAAGGCCCGCTGGGTCAAGGGTCTTTTGGGGAGGATTCGGCGTGGCGATAGACTGGTGCGGCAGGCATTGTGCTATTCCTGCGGCAGCCGGTTGAACGGCAGCCGCCCTCTGCCGGCATCCCCCGAACCCTAAAGAAAGCCAGCATGCGAGTTCTAGCAGCCATGAGCGGTGGAGTCGACTCCGCCGTTGCCGCAGCACGTGCCGTTGAAGCCGGGCACGACGTCGTCGGCGTTCACCTTGCGCTGTCCAGGATGCCCGGAACCCTGCGGACGGGCAGCCGCGGCTGCTGCACCATCGAGGACTCGCGCGATGCGTGGCGGGCCTGCGATGTGCTGGGCATTCCGTATTACGTCTGGGATTTCTCGGAGCGCTTCAAGGAAGACGTGGTCCAGGACTTCATTGATGAGTATGCTGCCGGGCGGACACCCAATCCCTGCATGCGCTGCAACGAGCGGATCAAGTTTGCCGCCCTGCTGGAGAAGGCCATCGCCCTGGGCTTTGACGCCGTCTGCACCGGGCATTACGCCAAGGTCATCAAGGACGCCGAAGGCAACCCCGAACTTCACCGGGCGGCGGACTGGGCCAAGGATCAGAGCTACGTCCTGGGTGTCCTGACCCACGAGCAGCTCAAGCACTCCATGTTCCCGCTGGCTGACACGCCCTCCAAGGCTGAGGTGCGGGCCGAGGCCGAGCGCCGTGGACTGTCAGTGGCCAACAAGCCCGACAGCCACGACATCTGCTTCATTCCCGACGGCGACACCGCGGGCTGGCTCGCCGAAAAGATCGACATGACCACCGGTGACATTGTGGACGAGACCGGCTCGAAGGTGGGGGAGCACCCGGGAGCCAACGCGTTCACCGTGGGACAGCGCCGCGGCCTGAAGCTCGGCACACCCGCAGCGGACGGCAAGCCCAGGTTCGTCCTGGAGATCCGGCCCAAGGAAAACAAGGTAGTGGTGGGGCCCCAGGCGCTGCTGGCCATTGACGAGATCCGCGGCATCAAGGTCTCGTGGGCTGGTCTGCCCATCGCGGAAATCGAAACGGGCGCCGAGTTTGACTGCTATGCCCAGGTCCGCGCCCACGGAGACCCCGTGCCGGCAACCGCGCGAATGCTGCCCGGCGAGGGTGCACCCCAGCTGCTGGTCACGTTGACCGATCCGCTGCGCGGTGTGGCACCTGGCCAGACAGTGGTCCTCTACCAGGGCAGCCGCGTCTTGGGCCAGGCCACCATCGACGCTGCCCGGTCGTTGCAGCGCGCGGAGCTCTGAGGCGGAGCAATTTACCCCGGTCAGGTAAATTTTGTGTCTCAACTCACAAAAAAGCCGGTTGATGAGTCCGGCGTCTGGTTGAATCTAGGCATCAGGACAGCGCGCTGCCCGCTCAAGCCAAGACACCCATTTGCGGGCGGCGAGCGCGTACTCATCGAACAGAAAGTTCACAGATGACCAAGAGCACTCAAGCCTTGCGCAGCGCACTCGCGCTCGCAGGCGTTTCCGCCTTCGCATTGACGGCCTGCACGGGCCCCTCGGGTGGCGGGGGCGGTGGCAGCACAGCTTCGGAGAATGCAAGCAGCGTCATCGCATATGGCACCACAGACAAAGTCACCGCACTGGACCCGGCGGGCTCGTACGACAACGGTTCGTTTATGGTGATGAACCAGATTTACTCCTATTTGTTGAACTCCAAGCCCGGTGGCGCCGATCCCGTGCCGGACCTTGCCGAATCGTCGTCCTTCACCAAGCCTACGGAATTCACCGTCAAGCTGAAGAGCGACCTCAAGTGGGCCAACGGGCACGTTTTGGATTCCAAAGACGTCAAGTTCTCCTTTGATCGCCAGGTGGCCATCAACGATCCCAATGGACCGGCATCATTGTTGTCCAACATCGATTCCATTGCCACGCCTGATGCCAGCACCGTTGTATTCACGCTGAAGAATGCCAACGACCAGACGTTCCCGCAGATTCTGACCAGCCCGGCCGCGCCGATCGTCGACGATGAAGTCTTCCCGGCAGACAAGCTCCTCAGCGACGAGGAAATTGTCAAGGCCAATGCCTTCCACGGCCAGTACATCATCGACTCCTACAACAAGAACACGCTGGTCAGCCTCAAGGCCTGGCCGGACTACAAGGGCGTGCTTGGAAAGCCCGCCAACGCAGGGGCCACCATCAAGTACTACACCGACCAGACCAACATGAAGTTGGAGGTCAAGGGCGGGCAGATCGATGTTGCCAACCGCAGCCTGAGCGCCACGGACATCGATGACCTCAAGAAGGACTCCAACGTCACGGTCCATGTCGGACCCGGCGGCGAGATGCGGTACATCGTCTTCAACTTCGACACCATGCCCTTCGGTGCCAAGACCCCGGAAACGGACCCCAAGAAAGCGCTGGCCGTCCGCCAGGCCGTTGCTGACCTCATTGACCGCCAAGCCATCTCGGACCAGGTCTACAAGGGCACGTACCTGCCCATGTGGTCCAACGTCCCGTCCGGTTTCGTGGGCGCCAACGAATCCTTCAAGCAGGCCTATGGGGACGGCTCCGGCAAGCCCAGCCTGGACAAGGCCAAGAAGGTCATGTCCGACGCCGGCATCACCGGCCCGGTAACGATCAAACTGCAGTACAACCCTGACCACTATGGCAAGTCATCCGGTGACGAATACGCCATGGTCAAGGACCAGTTGGAGAAGAGCGGTCTGTTCACCGTGGACCTTCAGTCCACCGAGTGGGTCACGTACAACTCTGCGTCGAAGAAAGACAGCTACCCCGTCTTCCAGCTGGGCTGGTTCCCGGACTTCAGCGACGCGGACAATTACCTGACACCCTTCTTTGTGGGCGGTGGCTTCATGAACAACCACTACTCCAACAGCGAGGTCGAAACGCTGATCGCAAAGCAGCTTGTGACGGCTGATAAGGCAGAGCGTGAGAAGACCATACAGGAGGTCCAGAACCTGCTTGCCAAGGACATCTCCACGTTGCCGTTGTTGCAAGGGGCACAGGTGGCTGTTTCGGGGACCAAGGTGAAGGGCGTGGATTCGACGCTGGATGCGTCGTTCAAGTTCCGGCTCGGCACCATTTCCAAGTAACACCTGTTACACCTGCGTAGGAGGTGGGGCCGGCCGGCCCTGCCTCCTACGTGTTGGCTCCACACTTTTCGCTTTCCAGACCAAGCAGGTTCAGCATGGCCACATTGATTGATGCGCCGCCGCCAACTGTAGCGGCCCCCACATCCAAATCCGCGGGAGGTGGCCTCGGGAGGTATATCCTGATTCGCTTCCTGCTCATTTTCCCCACGATCTTCATCCTCGTCACCCTCGTTTTCTTTCTGATGCGGATCACCGGCGATCCCATTACCGCAGCCCAGGGCGGACGCCTCCCGCAGGAACAAATCGACGCCTTGGTTCACCAGGCCGGCTATGACCGGAACCTGTTCATCCAATACATCGAGTACCTTGGCCACATCGCCACCGGAAACTTCGGCCGGACTATTTCAGATGGCCGGCCCGTCATCGAGATGCTCGCGAAATTTGGTGCAGCCACCCTGGAACTGAGCATCAACGCCGTGATGGTGGCGTTGCTCGTGGGAATACCGCTGGGTATGTTCGCCGCCCACAAACGCGACAAGGTTCCGGACGCTGTCCTGCGCATGTTCGCCATCCTTTGCTATGCCACCCCTGTCTTCTTTGCCGGCCTGCTGCTGAAGCTGACATTTTCTGTAGGACTGGGTTGGTTCCCCGTAGCTGGCCGTGCATCCACCACAACGGAATTGGCGATGGGCCGGCTGGCAGCGCCCACTGGCGTCTACTGGCTGGACGCCCTTCGCAGCGGCAATCTGGCAGCCTTTGGCGACATCGTCCACCACGCAGTCCTGCCGGCCGTCGCGCTGGGCCTATTGACCGCGGGCGTCTTCCTCCGTCTGGTCCGCACCAACGTGATCGGCACGCTGGGCAGGGACTATGTTGAGGCAGGCCGGTCCCGAGGTGTCAGTGAATACCGCCTGGTGACCAAGCATGCCTACAAGCCTGCGCTGATCCCCATCATCACGGTGATGGGTTTGCAGATTGCCCTGCTGCTCGGCGGTGCGGTGCTGACCGAAACCACCTTCGAGTGGAAGGGCCTTGGCTATCAGCTGGCGCAGTACCTTACCGCGCGTGACTTTGTGGCTGTCCAGGGCATCGTGATGCTGCTGGCCGTCATTGTGGCGATCACCAATTTCGTGGTGGATATTGCCGCTGCCCTGATTGATCCGCGAGTGAGGTACTGATGGGCACCACAGTTTTGGAACCGAAAAAGAAGTCCTTGCTGGACCGGCTTCCGGTCTCGTCCCACATCCGCCAGAGCGTTGGCCTGCAACGGACCATGCTGCTCATCGGCGTCGTCCTTTGCGCTGTTTTTGTGGTGGCCGCGATATTTGCGCCGGTGCTGGCGCCCTACGGGTATTCTCAGATTTCCGATGACGCCGGTTCTTTCCCGGCGCAGGCCGAACCCGGTGGCAAGCATCTGATGGGAACAACCGTGGGCGGATACGATGTGCTGTCCCGGATGATCTGGGGATCGCAGACAGCCATGGCGGTGATTGTTGCTGCCGTGTTGATGTCCATCTTCCTGGGAGTGTTCCTCGGACTGGTGAGTGGCTACTTCGGCGGCTGGCTGGACCGAGTGCTGGTGGTGATTGCTGACGCGATTTACGCCTTCCCGACACTCCTCGTGGCTATCGTGATGTCGATTGCCATCAATAAGGGACAGTCTGGCTTCTGGGGCGGAATCCTCGCCTGCGGGTTTGCCATCACGGCAGTGTTTGTACCGCAGTACTTCCGGGTGATCCGTGCTGAAACCATCCGGCTCAAGGCTGAACCGTTTGTGGAATCCGCCCAGGTTGTTGGCGCCTCAAGCGCCAGGATTATCAGCAGGCACATCTTTTCCAACGCGACCCGGACCCTGCCGCTGATCTTTACGCTCAACGCCTCCGAAGCCATCCTCACTCTGGCAGGCCTGGGCTTCCTCGGTTTCGGTATCGAGCCAAGCTCCGCCGCTGAATGGGGCTTTGACCTGAACAAGGCGATGTCCGACGCCTCCTCAGGCATTTGGTGGACCGGCGTGTTCCCCGGCCTCGCCATCGTGCTGACGGTGGTTGGCCTGACCCTCGTGGGTGAAAGCATCAACGACCTGAACGATCCGCGCTTGCGCGGACGCAAGGCTGCCGGCGCCAAGGGCGCCCCGGGACCATCAACCGCGGCCGCGCAGTCTGCCATCGCAGCGAATGTGAGAGGACTGTGACCATCAATATTGATTCGGCATCTGACCAGTCCAGGCCGGCAGACCAGCCCGTACTGGAGATCGACCACCTCAAAGTCACGTTCGCCACCGATGGCGGAGACGTCTACGCCGTGAAGGATGTGAGCCTGGACGTCCGCTCCGGCGAGGTCCTGGCCATCGTGGGCGAATCCGGCTCGGGCAAGACCGTGACCGCGAAAACCATCCTCGGGCTGCTGCCGGAGACAGCCACCAGCGGCGGGGCTGTCCTGATCAACGGGAACAACGTGATCAGCGTCAGCGCCGCGAAGCTGAGGCAGATCCGTGGCCGCGATGTGGCCATGGTGTTCCAGGAGCCCTCCACGGCACTGAACCCGGTGTTCACCGTGGGCTGGCAGATCGCCGAGGGCATCCGTGCCCACGCCGGCGGGGCCGGCGGGAAGCGGGTCTCGGCCAAGGACGCGAAGGTCCGTGCCATTGAGGCGCTGCGCAAAGTGGGGATCCCGGATCCGGAGCATCGGGTTAACTACTATCCGCACCAGTTCTCCGGCGGCCAGAAGCAGCGCGTGGTGATCGCCGCCGCGCTGGCCCTGAACCCGGGACTGATTGTCGCCGATGAACCCACCACAGCCCTGGATGTCACCGTCCAGGCCGAAATCCTGGAGCTGCTCCGGGACCTCCGGGACAAGTACGGCACCTCGATCGTGCTGATCACCCACAACATGGGCGTGGTGGCCGATCTCGCGGACCGCGTAGTGGTGATGTACCAGGGTGATGTGGTGGAGGAGGCGCCGGTGCGCGTGCTTTTTGCTGAACCCAAGCAGGATTACACCAAGAAGCTGCTGGCCGCCGTGCCCCACCTGGGCCGGAACTCGGCGTCGGAGGGCCTGCGGGAACGCGCCCACCAGGGTTCGCCGGTGCTGGTGGAGGCAACCAACCTGACCATCGAGTACCCCGGCAGGCTGGGAACTCCGGCCTTCAAGGCCGTGGACGGGGTCAGCTTCACCGTGTCCCCGGGCGAAGTCTTTGGGCTGGTGGGCGAATCCGGCTCAGGGAAAACCACCATCGGCCGGGCCATCGCGGGCCTGAACCGGACCACGGGCGGCAGCCTGAAGGTACTCGGCTACGAGATGCTGAACCTCAAGGAGCGGACGTTCAAGCCCCTCCGGAAGGATATTGGCTTTGTGTTCCAGGATCCGGCTGCGTCCTTCAACCCCCAGCTGACCATCGGCGACTGCGTAGCGGAGCCCATGATCATTCACACCAACCCGAGCCCGGCGCAGGCGCGCAAACGCGTTGCTGAGCTGCTTGAATCAGTGCAGTTGCCGGCGTCGTACGCCCAGCGGTACCCGCACGAGCTGTCCGGCGGCCAGCGCCAGCGGGCGTCGCTGGCGCGGGCACTGATCCTGAACCCGCGGTTGCTGATCGCTGACGAGCCGACGTCGGCCCTGGACGTTTCGGTGCAGGCAAAGGTCCTGGAACTCTTCAAGGAAATCCAGGCCGAGTTCGGGTTCGCGGCACTGTTCATCAGCCACGACCTCGCGGTGGTGGACATTCTGTCCCAGTGGGTGGGCGTCCTGTACAAGGGCAAGCTGGTGGAGCAGGGTATCGGCAGCCAGGTGATGGGCGCGCCGCAGCACGACTACACCAAACGGCTGATTGCCTCGCTGCCGGTCCCTGATCCGGACGAACAGGCACGACGCCGGGAAGCGCACCGGGCGCTGCTGACCCAGTAGGCACCACCAGCGACCCCACAGTCGCGGCATCACCAGACGGACATCCCGCCCCACCAGGCGGGGTGTCCGTCCGCCGCTTAACACCGGAAGGATTTCTCCGGACGCCCCATAGACTTGGACCATGACGCAGCAAAACCACGATGTTCCCGACACCGACACCTACGATGCCGCCGCGAGTTCGCTGGCAGGCCACGTGGACAACTCGGTGATGGCGGAACTGCTGTCCATCCGCTCCAGCATCGACAACATCGACGCGACCCTGGTGTACCTCCTGGCCGAACGGTTCAAGGCCACCCAGAAAGTGGGCTTCCTCAAGGCCGCGCACCGGCTCCCGGCGGGGGATCCAGGCCGGGAATCCGCCCAGATCGCCCGTCTCCGGCGGCTGGCGGAGGATGCACACCTCGATCCCGCGTTTGCGGAGAAGTTCCTGAATTTCATCATCGGCGAGGTCATCCGCCATCATGAAGCCATCGCCGAGGACCACCAGGCCGCTGCAGAGTGGAAGTAACATCCACCGGGCTTGGGCCCTGGCCGGGGGAGGACCCCGTGGAGGCTGCCCGCATTATCCGCGGCGAGCTTGGAAGCCCGCACCTGCCGTTCCTGGCAGAGCTTCCGGACCGTGGAGTCGGTTCCGACGCCCTGGGGCGGACGGCCGCACTCCTGGTTGAAATGGCCGTGGATGTCCAGCCGTACGGCTGGCGGCTGGTGGACCGTCCGGGCAAGGATTTCCGCCGGGCCGCGTCGGCCCTGTCCACCGACATCAACGTCCTGGCAGATGTCGCCGGCGCCGAGGACACCCCGGCCCCCGAACTCAAGGTCCAGCTGCTGGGACCGCTGGGTCTTGCCGCCGGGCTGCACCTGCACAACGGCGAACGGGCACTGATCGACTACGGCGCACGCCGGGACATTGCCGACTCGCTTGCCGCAGGGGTGGGCGGCTACCTGTCCCGGATCTCCAGCGCCGTTCCGGGCGCACGGCTGGTGGTCCAGGTCGATGAGCCTGATATCGCCGCCGTACTGGCCGGCACCATTCCGACGTCGAGCGGTTACCGCACGCTTCGGGCGGTGGGTGGCCAGGAGGTCACCGAGTCCTGGCAGGTGGTGATCGACGCGCTGCGCGCCGCGGGTGCCGCCGAAATCGTCATCTCCGTGCCTGAAATTGAGGCCCCCATCGACCGGATCATGGCCGCCGGTGCCGACGGCGTGGCCGTGCCGCTGAGGGCCCTGACCACACGGCAGTGGGAGCAGTTGGCCACGGCAGTGGAGGCAGGCAAGCGGATCTGGGCCGGCGCCCTGGACGTCAGCCGCGGCACACTGCCCAGGGTGGCCGACGTCGTGGAGTCCGTCTGGCGGCCATGGCACGAGCTGGGGCTCCCGGCGTCGTCCCTGGGCAGTATCCGGGTCACCCCCTCGGCGGGACTTGCCGGCCACACGCCGGCCACCGCCACAGCAGTGCTGGGCCGGCTCACCCAGGTGGCCGACGGCCTGAACCAGCGCGCGCACGGCTGAGCGGGCGAACGGCTGAGCGGGCCCACCGCTCAGCCGTGCGACGCAAGACTTCTATGTCCGGTTTTCCCAACGGTCCGGCTGGGCGTAGCGGGGCAGGAAACTCTGCGCCGAACTGCCGCCGATGTAGGGACGCAGGCAGTAGTCAAAACCGCCCGCATAGACCAGGACCAGCCCGATCTGCGGCTGGATGACCTTGACCTGGATCCGGTGCTGTCCGTGCTCGCCTGCGGCGCCGTCCCACCACTGCTCGGCGTAAGCCCTGGCATCCACGGTGGCCGGTAGCGGCAGGCGGAGGGGGCCCAGGAACAGCCGCGAGGCTTCGGAAACGCCGCGCAGCCTACCCTCGTTCGTCACACTGAGCTTGAGGTCGGTCACCATGCGCCGGAAACGGCCCAGGTAGTCCACCAGCCGCGGGCCGCCGTCGGAATCCATGAGGCTGGTGGTGTCCTGGAATATCCGCAGGTGCCCGGGGAAACGGATTTCCCGCCGGGCAGTCAGGCTGGAGCGGCCGAACGGATCCTGGTGGGCATGGTTTTCAATCCGGAAGGGGATGCCTTCCCCGTAATCCGGGAAGAACGCGTCCTCCCCGGAGGTCAGCTTGAGCAGCGGCCGCAGCCACGCCTGCCGGCAGCCCACAACGTCGAACACGCCCTCCCCGACGCCGTAGTGCCCCGAACCGGGCGCCAGCGAAAAGTACTCCTGCAGCTCAGGCTGCAGCCGGTGGAAGTCCTCGCCCAGGGCCTGCTGGTAAATAGGGACGTTCATGGTGACCTCCTGGACGGTACCGTCAGCGGCGCTGCAGTAATTCACAATCTACCGGCCGCCTTGAGCCGGATGTACATGTCGGCAAGCTGTGGCGGCAGCTGGTGTGGCTCCGCATCCACCACTTCCACCCCGTGGTGCCGGAGCTCGGCGCTGACCGCCGCCCGTTCCAGGAGTACGCGTTCAGCCGCTGCCGCCCGGAATACACCGGCGGCGTTCTCACGCTCCCGCAGCATCTGCCCCAGCATGGGATCACGGACGGCGGCCACCACCACAACGTGCTGCTGGGCGAGCTGTGCGGCCACGGGAATGAGTCCTTCCTCCGGCGCCCCGCCGTCCAACGCCGTCAGCAGCACCACCAGGGACCGGTGGGCGGAGACCGCCCGGATCTGGCCGGGGAGGCTGGACCAGTCAAGCTCGATCAGTTCAGCTTCGAGGGGCGCCATTGCCTGCACCAGCTGCCCCAGGAGGTTGCCGGTGGTGGCGGAACCGGCTCTGGCCCGCGGACGGCGGTCGTAGGCAAGGAAATCCACCCGGTCACCGCCACGCTCTGCCAGCACCGCCAGCAGGAGCGCCGCTTCGATGCCGGTATCCAGCCTTGGTTCGTCCTCGATCCTCGCCGCTGACGTGCGGGACGTATCCAGCATGATCACCACGCGCCGGTCGCGTTCCGGGCGCCAGGTGCGGACGACGACGGCGGACCGGCGGGCGGTTGCGCGCCAGTCGATGGACCGGACGTCGTCCCCGCGGACGTAGTCACGCAGCGAGTCGAATTCGGTGCCGGAACCCCGGATCTGCACGGCGGCCTTGCCGTCGAGTTCGCGGAGTTTCCTGAGCTTCGAGGGGAGGTGCCTGCGGGAATGGAACGGCGGCAGGACCCGCAGGAGGCCGTCACAGTCAAACGTGCGCTGGCGTGCCGCGAGCCGAAGGGGTCCATGGGAGCGCACAGTGACGTGCCGGGCGCCCACGTCGCCACGGCGGACCGGCTGTAGCCGGACGGTCATCCGGCGGCTTTCCAGGGCGGGGATATCCAGGTCCTGGACCGGATTCACAGCCCCGGCAGACGGCTGCCACGCGTCTCGAACAGTGGCGCGCAAGCGTCGCCGGCCACTGTTGCGCAGCGTGATGACCGAAGCGGCCGTGCCGTGCAGCGTCACGTTGCCGGGCTCGGCGCGCGTGACGATGATGGCCCGCGGGGAAGCGGCCAGGCCAAGGTCCAGGCCCAGGAGAGCAGCGAGTGCCACGACCACGCCCAGGACCGTTCCTCCGCGAGGAAACAGCAGCACCGGCACCAGGCCCAGCAGTGCCAGCACGACGAACCGTCCGGAGAGTGCCATGTGCAAGCGAATCAGCGGGGGACCGGGACGGACGCCAGGATGCTGCCCAGGACATCGTCCACGCGGACCCCGTCCATCTGGGCATCAGGCTGCAGGGCCACCCGGTGGCGCAGGCACGGCAGCGCCAGTGCCTTGACGTCGTCCGGGGTGACGAAGCTGCGGCCCGACAGCCAGGCCCAGGCGCGGGCCGTATTAAGCAGTGCAGTCGCGCCGCGGGGCGAGACGCCCAGCTGGAACGACGGCGCCTGCCGGGTGGCGCGCACGAGGTCCACGATGTAGCCGATGATTTCCCGTTCGACGGCAACGGTGGCCACAGCCTGCCGCGCCCGTTCGAGGTCCTCGGCGCCGGCCACCGCCCGGACACCGGCGGCAGCAAGATCCCGGGGATTGAAGCCGGCTGCGTGCCGCCGGATCACTTCCACCTCGTCAATCCGGCTGGGCAGCGGCATGGTGAGCTTGAGCAGGAACCGGTCCAGCTGGGCTTCGGGCAGGGGATAGGTTCCCTCATATTCCACGGGGTTCTGGGTTGCCGCCACCAGGAAGTTCGCCGGCAGCGGCCGGGACACCCCGTCCACCGAGACCTGCCGCTCTTCCATGGCCTCCAACAGGGAGGCCTGCGTCTTCGGGGGCGTCCGGTTGATTTCGTCGGCCAGCAGGATGTTGGTGAAGACCGGCCCCTCGCGGAAACTGAATTCCGAGGTGTGCGAGTCATAGACCAGGGAACCGGTGATGTCGCCGGGCATCAGGTCAGGGGTGAACTGTACGCGTTTGGTGTCCAGGCTCAGCGCGGCGGAAAGGGCACGGACCAGGAGTGTCTTGGCCACACCGGGCACGCCCTCGAGGAGAACATGCCCCTGGGAAAGCAGCGCGATCAGGAGTCCCGTGACGGTGGCATCCTGGCCCACCACGGCTTTGGCAACCTCGTGGCGGACATCCAAAAGCGCCTGCCGGGCGGGATCCAGCGTCCGCGGGGAGGAATCCATGATCTGCGGGGCGCCGTACGCTTCGTTCATCGGGTTCTGACCTCGTTCTCTAGTTTGTCCAGTTCCTGTGACCATTGCACCAGCCTGGTTGCGGTACCGGGGCGTTCTTGGATCAGGCTGCTGATATCTCTGACCGGCCGGCCCATGTGCCGGGCCACTGCCTGCACCACGTCGTCGGCAGTGGCCTGGGATCCGACTCTAAGGGCTTGCGCCAGACGAACCAGGGTGCCGGCCCGAAGGTTGTCCCGTGCCCGGTCCAGTGCGTGGGAATCCTGATAAAGGCGCGCGCGGCCTTCGGCGGTCTCCACGGCCTTGACCACCACGGGGAGTGGTTCAAACACGAGCGGGCCGAGGCGGCGCCCGCGCCACACAATGGTCAGCACGGTCACAAAGACCAGCCAGGGCCCCAGGAATGCCACCCAGTCAGGGGCGAGGTCATCAAGTGTCTGCGTTGACTCCGCAGCGGCCGCGTCGCCCAGTCCG
The DNA here is from genome assembly GCF_023913835.1 of Pseudarthrobacter raffinosi. Lineage (NCBI taxonomy): Bacteria > Bacillati > Actinomycetota > Actinomycetes > Micrococcales > Micrococcaceae > Pseudarthrobacter > Pseudarthrobacter raffinosi. The sequence continues at coordinate 81,787 of NZ_JAMXBG010000012.1, forward strand.
GGCAGGTACCAGACAACGACTTCTGAGCGGCCCAGCGTCCGCAGGGCCAGTGCGGCATGGCCGTGGCCGGCAAGCCCGCCGTTGTTGAGGAGGGCGGTGCTGCCCAGGACGGTCAGGCCGCCGTCATCCGTGCGGGCAAGCAGCCCGGCGGTGCTTCCCGGCGGGCTGAAGCACACTGTGCCGCCGTCGTACAGGAATCCGCCGGTTCCGGAGACAGCACCTGCCGCCGCGGGATCGGTGAGATCGCAGCCCGGTTCCAGGAGCGCCGTTGACTCAGGCACCACACCGGCCTGGCTGATGCCGGTATCGAGGGCCTTCAGCGTGCCGAGCCGCGGCGTCACCAGCACTACGCTACCCGCACTTGCGGCCAGCTCGTCCAGCCGGGATTGGTCCAGGAATCCGCTCCGGTCGTACAGGAGGAGGGTGGCACCCGGCCGGTCCGCGAGTGCTGCCGTGGCGGAGTCAAAGGAGTCAACATCCTGGACCTCGACACCGTGGCGGCCCAGTATCTCGGTGACCGCCCTGGCGCCGCCCGGCCCGGCGTTATGCACGGATAAGGGCAGGGAATCGCCCTTTGGTGCGAGTTGGGTGGAAATAACCACCGCCAGTCCGACGGCGGCCGCCGCGCCGATCGCTGCCCCGCCGCGGTGCCGCCGGAGCCAGGCACGGGCACCGGACACGGCACCGGCGCCGGACCCGGACCCGGATCGGAGTGCCGGGGCGGAACCCGGCTGCGCCTCCGGTGCACCCGACGTCGGAAGTTTGGGCGTCAAAAGATCCGGCGAAGGGTTCTGCATCGTGGGACCCTGCGTCATCGCGGAACCGCCGGTTCGTTACGTTCAGCGGGCAGGGCGGCGCTCGCCGGCGTGAGGGACTGCAGGGCAATGTCCAGTTCGCGCACCGCGGCAAAGTCAGCCTGGCCTGCGGACTCATTTCCGTAGCGGATCCCGTCGAAAGTCCGCGCAGCTTCCGTCAGGCGGCCGGCCTCTGACGGAAACGGTGTGGCCAGTTCGTGCGCCACCTCGTCCGCGGTCCGGCCCGGCCGCGCGTCGAAAAGCGTTCTGTCCTCGGCTGTGCGCACGAGCGCACGGAAACAGTCCACGATGGCGGCGCTCCAGTTGCCGGCCGCGGCAGCGGCCGCCGCGCGCCCACGGTAGGCCTCGGCACTGACTGTTGTGCCGGCGTCGAATACGTCTCCGGCACGCTTGGCCTTCGCGTTGAGGCGCGGGCGGGCCAGGACGACCGCGGCGCCGATCAGCACGGCGATGGCCACACCGATCCACGGCGCCGCCACGGTGGTGTCCGGGCCGGAGCCGCCGTCCAGGGACCGCAGCCAGTCCAGGATGTCCGCCCACACAGTGTCCAGCCAGCCGGGGGCCGCGTCACGGTATTCCGGCTTGGCGAGTTCTTCTTCGGCCCAGCGGCGGGCCTCGTCGCGGCCAGGCAGGACCGGTGGTTCAGCGGCCATCCGGCCATGCCCCGCCGGGCGGTGCCCCGTAGGGCGGCAGCGGATTTTGGCCGCGTCCCGCCCGGTAGACCGGAACGCCTCGGCCCGGGACGCCGTCGGGATCTGCTCCGGATTCCAGCAGCCGGAGCAGGGCGATATCCAGTCCGTCCCGGCGCATCCTGAGGTCGAGGTAGAGCAGCGCCATCACGGAGGTCTGGAAGGCAAAACCCGCTGCGGCGACCACTGCGGTAACGACCGCGGTGGCAACGCCCGCCACCACGGCCGCCGTCATGGCCTGCTCGGAACCGCCGTGGGGTGAGACCACCCCGGTGTAAAAGCCGGTGAGCAGCGTGACGGGAATCATGACGACCTGGGCGATGACCCCCACCATGATGCCCACCACCAGCGTGATGCCCAGGAGCCGCCACCAATTGCTGCGTGTCAGTTCCCAGGAGCGCCGAATGCCGGCCATCGCACCGAGTTCCTCCACGACAACGGCGGCAGGGGCCACCATAAGCTTGATGTAGACCCATACGTACAGCACAAAGCACACCAGCCCCAGCGGGATGAGGATCAGGGCGCCCACTCCGCCGACGGTGCTGACCAGCAGCACTGCCAGCGCCAAAAACAGCAGCGCAACGAGGAGCCCGCCGCCCACCAGCAGGGCCGCAAGGCGGATCAGGGCACCAGCGCGGGACCGCGCCAGGGTCCACATCTGCCTGAAGCCGGTGGGGCGGTTGAGGACGGATCTGGCGACCGGAACCACCATGGCGCCCTGCAGCACCGCGGACAGAAAAACGGTGAGCACCGAGACGAGCAGGATCCCGGACGCGAAGGTCACCACCAGCGGGACCAGGTCCTGCTCCGTCAGGCCCGCCGCCCAGGCTTCAAGTGACGCCGCGGACGTGGCGGAAAATGAACTGAGAACTGCCGTGAGCACTGCGGCGAGCGTCTGCGCCAGCAGCGCGGCGCCCAGCATGGCTTTGGCGTTGCGCCTGATCGCCTGGAAGGAGCCATCCAGGATCTCGCCGAACATCAGTGGCCGCAGGGGAACGATGCCGGGTTTGGGCGGGGCAACATAACGCGGCTGCTGGTAGGGCGGCGGAGCGCCGTAGGGATTGTGCGACGGAGTGTCCCAAGCCGGCGGGCCACCCGGAGGAGGTCCCCAAACCGGCTGGCCGCCCCAGGGCTGCTGTGCCGGGCCGGGCTGCTGCCCCCACGGAGGCTGGTTCCCTGGCGGCTGGCCTTTCCCAGCCTCGCCGGCAGGATGCGGCTGCTGCATGTTCGGATCCTGGTGTGGCACCCTGTTCCTTCCCCCGTGCGGGACTGTCCGCGTCTTGCCAGCCTATAGTTCCGGCGTCGGGCGGCATAGCGTGGCGCCATGCCGTAAGGCCGTTCAACAGGACAAACCCTGTTCAATAAGGGAATATATAACTATGAAGGCACGCATTCTGGTAGTTGACGATGACGAAGCGCTGGCCGAAATGATTGGGATTGTTCTGCGCAATGACGGCTTTGAGCCGGTTTTTTGCGCCGATGGCAGCCAGGCGCTGGATATTTTCCGTTCATCGAAGCCTGACCTCGTGCTGCTTGACCTGATGCTGCCCGGCGTGGACGGCATCGAGGTCTGCCGGCAGATCCGCTCCGAATCGGACGTGCCCATCGTCATGCTCACGGCCAAGTCGGACACGTCCGACGTCGTCCGCGGCCTTGAGTCCGGCGCAGACGACTACGTACCCAAGCCGTTCAAACCCGCCGAACTCGTGGCACGCGTGCGTGCCCGCCTGCGGCCCGGCGACCAGAAGGCGCCTGAAACGCTGCGGATCGCTGACATCACCATCGACGTGGCCGGCCACACCGTGAAGCGTGCCGATGAGCGGATTTCCCTCACGCCCCTGGAGTTTGACCTCCTCGTAGCCCTGGCGCGGAAGCCCTGGCAGGTGTTCACCCGTGAGCTGCTGCTGGAGCAGGTCTGGGGCTACCGCCACGCGGCGGACACCCGGCTGGTCAACGTCCACGTCCAGCGCCTCCGGTCAAAAATTGAACGGGATCCGGAAGCTCCCGAAGTTGTATTGACGGTTCGTGGTGTCGGCTACAAAGCAGGATCCTGAGCCCTCAGGACCAGAAGCGCACCGCGCCCCGGACCTTCCCGCAGCCAAGGGCCCGGAGCACACGGATGCGCTGCCGTTGGAGCTGGCAACGCTGCCATTCCGGGCACGGATCTGGCGGCGCCGTGGAGTAATCGTGGGGCTACGGGTGGGCCGTCTTGTCCGTCTCGGCGTGACCCGTTTCTTCCCTGCGGTCCGGTTTGCCGGGCGGGCCATGCGTCGACGCTGGCGCCGGTCCCTGCAGTTCCGGACAGTTCTCACCACGCTGCTGTTGGCCGTGACATCCTTTGGCGCCGTGGGCGCCTACCTGTCCAACCAGATCGCCAACAACCTGTTCCAGGAGCGCCTCACCCAGGCGGAATCCGAGACCCGTTACTACGTCAAGCAGGTCCAGGAGACGTTCGACGGCGCCCAGGTCACCGACCAGTCCAGCGTCATCACCCTGGTCTACGACACTTTGAACGCAGTGGAGGGCCGCGGCTCCGTCGTCCAGCGCCGCTACGTTTTCGAAGCCAAGCCCGAACAGACCAAGCCCCGGAACCGCTGGGTGGAGTCGCGGGCGTCGGACCAGCTGACCGTCAGCGTCATCCCGCCTGCACTCCGTACGGCGGTACAGGATTCAGGCAAGGACCAGTACTGGGCCTCCACCGTGATTCCGGTAGGTACCGAGGACAGGCCGGGCATCGCCGTGGGCAACCTGGTGACCTTCAACGGGACCGTGTACGAGCTCTACCTGATCTATGACGTCAACACCGCCCAGCAGACGCTCGACGAAATCCAGGGCGTCCTCCTGGCCGGCGGCGCGGTGCTGGTGCTGATGATCGGGGCCATCGCCTGGTATGTCACCCGCAATGTTGTCAGCCCCGTCAGCCACGCTGCCCTGGTGTCGGAGAAGCTTGCGGCCGGCCAATTGCAGGAGCGGATGGTGGTCAAGGGCGAAGACGAGGTTGCCCGTCTCGGGGCATCGTTCAACCACATGGCCGCCAGCCTCCAGGAGCAGATCACCCAGCTGGCCATGTTGTCCCAGATGCAGCAGCGGTTTGTCTCCGACGTCTCCCACGAGCTCCGCACGCCCCTGACCACCGTCCGGATGGCCGCGGAAGTGTTGTACGACGCCCGCCACGATTTCGACCCCATCAACAAGCGCTCGGCCGAACTCCTGTACAACCAGGTGGAGCGGTTCCAGTCCCTGCTGGCCGACCTGCTCGAGATCTCCCGCTTCGACGCCGGCGTGGCCATGCTCGACGCCGAGCCCGAGGACATCCTGCAGGTGATCGCCCATGTCATTGACGGGGCAGCGCCCGTCGCGGCCGAATACGGCTCGGAGATCATCCTCCGGGCTCCCGCCGTGGGAATTGTCGCGGAGATGGACGCCAGGAGGATCGACAGGATCCTACGGAACCTCATCCTGAATGCAGTGGAGCATGGCGAAGGCAAGCCGGTCACCGTGACTGTCTCAGCCAACCAGTCAGCAGTGGGAGTTGCAGTCCGGGATCAGGGGATCGGCATGACCCCGGCCGAGGCCGCCCGGGTCTTTGACCGGTTCTGGCGTGCGGATCCGGCGCGGGCCCGCACCACCGGAGGCAGCGGACTGGGCCTGTCCATCGCAATGGAAGACACCAAACTCCACAACGGCTGGCTGCAGGCATGGGGAAACAAGGGTAGAGGGGCCAACTTCCGGCTGACCATTCCGTTGCGCCAGGGCGAGGAGATCGACCGCTCACCTGTGCAGCTTGAGCCGGAAGACATCATCCTCCCCGACGTCCCACATTCGAAAAACATGCTGGTCCTGGGGCCCGGCCCCACTGGGGCGCCTGATGTCCCCGCTGGCGGCGGGCGTGGCCAGGGCGCCGGGCGCACTCCTGCCGGGACGGGCGCAACACCGAAGGAGTCTTCATGACGGGACGAAAAGTGCGGGCGATGCTGAAGAGGAGCGTTGTGCTGTTCGTCGTTGCCCTGGTGCTGGCCTCCTGCGCGCGCATTCCCACGGCCGGGCCGGTGGGGAAGAGCGCGGAAGGCAGCGCCGGCAACGTCAACGCACCGGTGTTCCTCCCGGCCGCTCCCCAGCCCGGCGCTACTCCGGAAAACATCATTGATTACTTCTACCGTGCCGGTACCGGATACGAGGGGGACTACGCGGTGGCCCGCGAATACCTGACGCAGGCAGCGTCAGTATCCTGGAAACCCGACCAGCGCGCGCTGGTGTACCGCGAGGCGAAAGTGGTGGGCACCGGCGTCGACAACGTCTACAACTACCAGCTGGACGTTGCGTACAGCGTGGATGTTGACGGCATCGCCACCCAGATGCCCGAAGGCACCATCGAGAACATTCCGGCCACTCTCACCCAGGTGGACGGCGAATGGCGGATCTCAGCGATCCCGGACGGAACAGCGATCCCGGAGGAAACCTTCAAGGTCATCTACGGCGCCTACCCTATCTACTTCTACGATCCCAGCTTCACCTATGCCGTGCCTGACGTCCGCTGGTTCATCAAGAACAAGACGGTCAAAGCCATGACCAGTGCGCTGCTGGCCGGCCCCGCGCCGTACCTTCGCGGCGCGGTGGTGAGCGCCTTCCCGTCCGGCATCAAACTCGCCCGCGAATCCGTTCCGGTGGTGTCCGGCGCCGCGCAGGTGGACCTCACGGCCAAGGAACTCACCGAGGCGTCCACGGAGGACAGGCTCCGGATGCAGACGCAGCTTTCGCTCACGTTCCGCAGCCAGCCCGACGTCGTTAATGTGGAGTTGCATGCCAACCAGGACCTGGTCCGCGTCGAAGACAACGGTTCGGTGTTGCCCCCGGTGCGGGACAAAAACGTGCCGGTCCGCGAGATCGCCGTCAGTGGCAATGAGCTGGTTCGCTACGAAAACAACAGGGTGTCCCCGCTGCCGGATATGCAGCCAGTTTCATCGCTCGGGCCCCGCTACCCGTCGGAATCCCCGGTGTCCCAGACCATTGCGTTCCTCAACGAAAGCCGGACGACGCTCTACAGCATGGTGCCGGGACAGCCCGCCCGTGCGCTGACAACGCGCAGCACCATTACGCACCCGTCCTTCAGTATTCATGACTGGGTGTGGGCCGCAGGGCCGGGAGCTACCGGCGGTACGGAGGTGGTGGCCTACCGGCCCGTCGGAGTTGCCGAAGGTGCCGCCGTTCCCACCGTTACGCTCACGCCGTCGTGGTTGGCCGGAAGAACCGTCAAGGAGCTGAGGATCTCCCGCGAGGGCGTCCGGGCGCTGGTCATTTCGGAACAAAACGGCAAGACGAAGGTGCAGATTGCCGGGATCATCCGGAACGCCGACGGGACACCCCGGGAACTGACTGCCCCGATCACCCTGGTGGCTTCCGGTGACCCGGACCAGGGCGTCTGGGTGAACGACACAACGGTCGCCGTGATGAAAGCCTCGGCAGGCTCGAACGTCACGCCGGAGCTGCTGTCCCTCACCTCCGGACAACCCCAGCAGTTGGCGCCGTGGCCCGGCCTTGTGTGGCTCAGCGCCGGCAACGGGCTGGAGGAAATTTACGGCCAGTCGGCCGAGGGCATCTTCCAGCGGCTCGGCAACGGCTGGTCGCCCCAGCTGAAGGGCCCCATTGACCCCTCATTCCCTGGGTAGCTTTCCACATAGCGCGGACCAGCGGTTCCGGGGCTGCGATACGCAGGCCACCATGGGGTGTGACCGAAGTTCAGCCCGGACGTCCTCCTGCTCGCCACCCGTCTGCTCGCCACGCGCCTGCGCGCCGGTCCGGGGGCCGCGGTGGGGGCCGCTCCCGGGGGGGTCCCGCCAGAAATGCGGCAAGCCTGGATCCGGACCTCCTGCCGCCTCCGCTGCAGTCCGCCAAGCATCGCAGCGGCCACCGCCGCCGCTGGCTGCGGGCCGCCGACCAGATGGGCGTGGCCGCCGCGGAGCTGCTGGCACTTGCCGTCCCTGTGGACTGCGTCTGCTGCGGTGCGGAGGACCTGGCCCTGTGCGTCATGTGCGAACGCCACGTCCGCCTGTTGACCAGGCACCCGTTCCGGGCAGAGGAGCAGGCGCCGGCCCTGATGAACGTCGACGGCGGCCTGATCCTTCCCGTGGTGGCGGCCGGGGTGTACCGCGAGGAGCTGGCGCAGGCCGTGCTTTCGTTCAAGAGCCATGGCCAGCACCAGCTCACGTCAGTCCTGGCGCGCGGACTGGGGCAGGGCATTGCCGCGTCCGTGGCCGACGTCGACGGCGTCTGCCTGGTTCCGGTGCCCAGCAGTACGGCCGGCTACATCAAAAGAGGGTTCAGTCCGGTCCACCTCCTACTCGCAGAGTTGCGCCGGGGGACCACCTTCCGCGGTACACCGGTGTTGGACGTGATCCGGAAATCCCGGCGCCGCGCCGCACTGGAGCGGCTGCCTGGAGGCCAAAAGGGACTCGGCCGCGGGGCCAGGGCGAGCCGGGTCAAGGGGTCCATGAAGGTCCCGAAACGCCAGCGCGCGCGGGTGGCCGGACGCCGCTGCATCATTGTCGACGATGTCCTCACCACCGGGGCCACACTCGCCGAAGCAGCCCGCGCACTGCACCTCAGCGGTGCCGTGGTGGTGGGTGCAGTGGTCCTCGCCGCGACACGCCCGCCGGATTCAGCTGGCGGCGAATAGCCCGCCCCGGGAGCTGGCGGAACGCTGCCCGTCTTAGAAAAAAATAAACGAAGAAAGGATGAATAACAGGTGGCTATGAACTAACGTCGGTTGTGGGTACCAAGAACAAGTTGTACCTTTCGATGGCGGCTCGGAAAGGGGCTTGACTGTCAAGCAGATCGGCCCGTGGGATGTGCCGCCGTCGTGTCACCGAAGTCATTTGGAGGGCACCATGGAGTTTATGATCAGCGGACGAAATCTGACGGTCTCAGACCGCTTCCGCGAATACGCCGGTGAGAAGATCTCGAAGATCGAGTCACTTGGCGACAAGGTCCAGCGGGTTGACGCGAAGGTTTCCAAGGAAACGAATGCGCGCCAGACCGGCGACCAGCTCACCGTTGAAGTGACGGTCCTGGGCCGGGGACCCGTAATCCGTGCCGAAGCCAGCGCCGCAGACAAATTCGCTGCGTTCGATCTCGCCTACACCAAGCTGCTGGAACGTCTCCGCCGCGCCAAGGATCGCAAGAAGGTCCACCACGGGCGCCACACCCCCAAGGCAGTACGTGAAGCCACCGCATCACTGGAACCCGCGAGTACCAGCGAGCCCCTTTATGTCGAGGCGAGCCATCGCAGCGAAACCCAGGCAGCACCTGTTGAACGATCGCCCTACGAGGTCGAGAACGACATTCCGGCTGGGGACTCCCCGGTGCTGATCCGGCGCAAAGTTTTCCCCGCGGCCTCCCTGACCCTTGACGATGCTGTGGACAACATGGAGCTCGTGGGCCACGATTTCTACCTGTTTGTGGACAAGGCCACCAACACGCCCTCGGTGGTCTACCGGCGCCGTGGCTGGACGTACGGAGTGATCACCCTGGACCACGAATGCGAACCGGGGGAGACGGCCGTCGAAGAAAAAATCCTCGCCTATCGTTCCGATGACGAGGCTGCAAAAGTCTAGGGCGGTTTACACCCCTCAATGAAAGGACTGATGTGCCAGCGACGCTGAGCCTTAACCAGGCCCGGCGGATCGCCCTGGCAGCTCAGGGACTCGACAAAGGACGGCCCGCCGGCCCCGTGACCTCACGGACGGTGGGCCGTACCTTTGCCCGGATCCAGCTTGTCCAGATCGATTCCGTCAACGTGTTGTCCCGCAGTCACTTTCTGCCCTTCTTTTCAAGGCTCGGCAACTATGACCGCACCATTCTTCAGCGGATGGCCAGCTCGCCGCCCAGGCGCATGATGGAGTACTGGGCGCACGAGGCCAGCTTCATCCGGCCCGAGCATTTCCAGGACCTCCGATTGTGGCAGAAACGCACGTGGGTGGGTGCGTCCGCCCTCGACCCAGGCCTGCGCGACGCGGTGGCGGCAAAGATCCTCGATGCCCTCGCCACAGGGCGGCCCATGACGGCGGCGGAACTGACGGTGGACATCGGGCACGTGGAGGACCGGCGGGACGACAACTGGGGATGGAACTGGAACGCCGTCAAACGCGTGCTTGAAGACCTGTTCGAGGCGGGCACCATTTCCGCGGCGTCCAGAACCGAACAGTTCGAGCGAAAGTACACGCTGACGGCTAGGGTGCTGCCGCGCCGACTGGCCCTCGAAGCCACGCCGGACCCTGTTGAGGCCATGCATCGGCTCATCGACGCGGCCGCGCAAGCCCATGGCATCGGAACCGTGAAGTGCTTCGCGGACTACTTCCGGACACCGGGCAAGGCGGCCGCCGCCTCTGTGGACCATCTGGTCAGCATAGGGAGGCTGAAGCCGGTGGCTGTCGCAGGCTGGGACCGGAAGGTATTCCTCCATGCCGACGCCACATTGCCGCGGCGGGCGGCAGGGCGGGCCTTGCTCAGTCCCTTTGACTCCCTGGTCTTCGAGCGGCGCCGGCTTGAGGAGCTCTTCGGGTTCCATTTCCGGATCGAGATTTACACGCCCGCGCACCTCCGACGCTTCGGGTACTACGTCCTGCCCTTTCTCCTGGGTGACACCATCGTGGCGCGCGTGGATCTTAAAGCGGACCGTGCGGCGGGAAATCTGCTGGTGAGGTCCGCCTACGGTGAGCCGGACGCACCGGCAGGGACCGCCGTCGAGCTCGCCGCCGAGCTGGAACTGATGGCCGAATGGCTGGAGCTGGACAACATTGTGGTAAGCCCGATCGGGGACCTGGCGGAGTCCCTCGGCGCCGCCCTGCGTCACCGCGCCGGTCCGCTCTCAGGGAACACCGGCCGCGTGGCCTGTGTCTCTCCCGTAGACTAAAAACGCCAGAATTCGGCAGCATAAGACTGGGAGTATCTTCACGTGGCATCACTTATCGAAAAACTTCTCCGCACGGGTGACAAAAAAACCCTGCGGCAACTGCGGAACTATGCCGACTCCATCAATGCGCTCGAAGACTCGTTCAAAACCTTCACGGATGCTGAGCTCCGCGAGGAAACTGACCACCTCCGCGCCCGCCACCGGGACGGCGAGCACCTGGACGATCTCCTCCCGGAGGCATTCGCGGCCGTGCGTGAGGCCTCATCCCGCACCCTGGGCATGCGTCACTTCGACGTCCAGCTTATGGGTGGCGCCGCCCTCCACCTCGGCAATATCGCCGAAATGAAGACCGGCGAAGGCAAAACCCTTGTGGCCACCGCGCCCGCCTTCCTTAATGCCCTCACCGGCAACGGCGTCCACGTCATCACGGTGAACGACTACCTTGCCGAGTACCAGTCAGACCTTATGGGCCGGGTCTACCGTTTCCTTGGCCTGACCAGCGGTTGCATCCTGTCCAACCAGGATCCCGCGGTGCGCCGGCAGCAGTACGCCGCGGACATCACCTACGGCACGAACAACGAATTCGGCTTTGACTACCTGCGCGACAACATGGCGTGGGACCAGTCAGAGCTGGTCCAGCGTGGCCACAACTTCGCCATTGTTGATGAGGTCGACTCCATCCTCATCGACGAAGCCCGCACGCCGCTCATCATTTCCGGCCCTGCCCAGGGCGACACCAACCGGTGGTACAGCGAATTTGCCAAGGTGGTGCAGCGACTGAAGGCCGGCGAGGACTACGAGGCGGACGAGAAGAAGCGCACGGTCGGTGTCCTGGAGAGCGGCATCGAAAAGGTGGAGGACTACCTGGGCATCCAGAACCTCTACGAATCCGCGAACACTCCGCTCATCGGGTTCCTGAACAACGCCATCAAAGCCAAGGAACTGTTCAAGCGGGACAAGGACTACGTCATCCTCGACGGCGAAGTGCTGATCGTTGACGAACACACTGGCCGAATCCTGGCTGGCCGCCGCTATAACGAGGGCATGCACCAGGCCATCGAGGCCAAGGAAGCCGTGGAGATCAAGGCCGAGAACCAGACCCTGGCCACGGTGACGCTCCAGAACTACTTCCGGATGTACTCCAAGCTGGCAGGCATGACCGGCACGGCCGAGACTGAGGCCGCCGAGTTCATGGGCACGTACAAGCTCGGCGTGGTGGCCATCCCCACCAACCGGGACATGCAGCGGATCGACCAGTCGGACCTCGTGTTCAAGAATGAAAAGGTGAAGTTCGACGCCGTCGTGAAGGACATTGCCGAGCGTCACGAACAGGGCCAGCCGATCCTTGTGGGCACAACGAGTGTCGAAAAGAGCGAATACCTTTCCGGGCTGCTTGCCAAGGAGGGCATCAGGCACGAAGTCCTGAACGCCAAGAACCACGCCCGTGAAGCGGCCATCGTTGCGCAGGCCGGACGCAAGGGTGCTGTTACGGTGGCCACCAACATGGCAGGCCGCGGCACTGACATCATGCTGGGTGGCAACGCCGAATTCACTGCGGTGGCCGATCTGGCCAAGCGCGGGCTGGACCCGGAAGAGAATTCCGAAGAGTACGAGGCCGCGTGGCCGGCTGCCCTGGAGGCGGCCAAGCAGTCCGTAAAGGACGAACACGAGGAAGTACTGAACCTCGGCGGGCTGTATGTCCTGGGAACTGAGCGGCACGAGTCCCGCCGCATCGATAACCAGCTCCGTGGCCGCTCCGGCCGCCAGGGCGACCCCGGCGAATCACGCTTCTACCTCTCCCTGACCGATGACCTGATGCGGCTCTTCAACTCCGGCGCGGCCGAACGGCTGATGAACAGTTCCGTCCCGGATGATGTGGCGTTGGAATCGAAACTGGTTTCCCGGGCCATCGCGTCTGCCCAGGGCCAGGTTGAAGGCCGCAACGCCGAGCAGCGCAAGAACGTCCTCAAGTACGACGACGTCCTGAACCGCCAGCGCGAAGCCATCTACGGTGACCGCCGCCGGATCCTCGAAGGTGACGACCTCCACGAGAAGGTCCAGTTCTTCGTGGAGGACACCATCACCGCCCTGATCGACTCCGCCACGGCCGAAGGCAATGGCGACGACTGGGATTACACCCAGCTGTGGACCAACCTCAAGACGCTCTACCCCGTCAGCGTCACAGCGGAAGAGATCGTCGAGGAAGCCGGCGGCAAGTCCAAGCTCACTGTTGAATTCCTCAAGGAGGAGCTGCTCTCCGACGCCCGTGTGGTCTACCAGGCCCGGGAAGAGACCATCGGCGCAGAGAGCATGCGCGAGCTGGAACGCCGCGTGGTGCTCTCGGTCATCGGGCGCAAGTGGCAGGAACACCTGTACGAGATGGACTACCTCAAGGAAGGCATCGGCCTGCGCGCCATGGCACAGCGTGACCCGCTGGTGGAATACCAGCGCGAGGGCTTCGTTATGTTCCAGAGCATGATGGAGGCCATCCGCGAGGAAAGCGTCGGTTTCCTGTTCAACCTTGAAGTTGAGGTGACCCCAGCCCAGGATGTGGTGGTGCCCGACGCAGCAGGTGGCCACACCGAGCACGTTGAGCCGCAGATCCACGCTGCCGGCCTGGAAGCGCCGGAGAAGCCGGCCCAGCTGCAGTACACGGCTCCCGGCGAAGACGGCGCATCCCAGACCCGGGTGGAGGGTCGTGTCTCTTCACGGTCCGGAAATCCCGCAAAGGCTGCAGCGCAGGACGCCACCAAGCGTCCGGCCAGGAAAAAGCGCCGCTGACAGCAGGGATCGTGGCTGATCAGCCATAGGTCGGCACTGCAATAGATCGTCGCTGAAATAGTTCGACACTGGAAGTGCCCGGAGCCTCAGCTCCGGGCACTTCTGCATTCGTGGGCAAGCGGTTCAGCCGACCATAAACTCGGTCACGCGCCAGACCTGCTTGCTGCGCTCAAGCCGGACCGCTACAGCCCGTGCCCGGATGTCATCAACCACCACGGCGCTTGCCTCATAGATGCCCGGGGCGACCTCGCAGGCGCGGACTGAACGCACGATGGAGTTCTTGTGCAGCCGGGCCAGGGACGGCGAGGCAGAGCGCGACTGTTCGCGACGGATCAAAGCCGCGCGGTGCTGCAGCACCGCGAGGCAGCGCGGATCCAGACGGCGGGCGAGCTGGTGGATCGGCCGGATGCCGGCGAGGACTTCCATGGCCGCCTGCACGGTATTGCGTGTGATCGCCAGGATTTCGGAGGCTTCGTCTGCCGCACGCAGCGGCACGACCGGCGCGGTAGTGGTGCGCGGAGGAACCTGGCGGACTGCTGCCGCGCCGCCCGGGTTGACCGTGGCGGAGCGGATTGGCGTAACTGCGTACATGTGATTCCCCTTAATCGTGAGCTGATGAATATCGGAACGTCGGTTAGGCCGTGGAAGGTGCTTTCAAAATCTGCCCGGGCAGCAGGACATGCGGGCTTTCGCCGATCCGGGATTTGTTGGCCTCGTACCAGCGGGGCCAGTGCAAGGCGACATCCACATCCGAAGCCGCCGGGCCCAAGTGGCGGGAAGCGATGTCCCAGAGTGTGTCGCCCGCCAGTACCGTGACCTCACTCAATGGCGACCTTGGGCCCTGTTCCGCCCGGACGGGCTGGGCCGCCAGCAGGCCGGGGTCCGGGACCGGCGGGCTGGGACGCCAGTCTGGCCGGACCGCCGCCGCAGGAGTTTCGGTGGTCTGTCCTCCCGTGTCTGCAGGGTGTTTGCCCTCCGGTTCCGGGAGCTGCCGGTGGCCGCTTGTGGGAGACCACTGGGCCTGGATGGCTGCGCCGTGGACCGGTACGTCCTGGACCGCCACTTCCTGCGTGGGTACCCAGGCGGGTCCGGCCGGTGGGACGGCTGCGTGAGCCAGCGGTGCCGACAGTAGTTGCACCGACAGTGCGGCCACAGTGAGCCGGCGCATAAATGCCGGGCAGCACTTGCCGGCCCTGTCGGCGGCCCGCCGCCTGCCGCACCTGTCCAGGACGGCAGCCGCTGACGCCAAAACCATCGAGAAGATCCACCACGCCACGATGGCCAGCCCTGCGGCGACAGCCACGGCACCGAGTAGGTCATCGAGGTCCGGGCCTTGCCGGCGTGCTGTGGACAGTTGCCATCGGCCCACCATGCCCCCGCCGGCAACGCAGAGGAAGAATCCCAACAGGAGGATGGACGCCGCCATGACGGCGTCTGCGCGGAGCCCACGTGCTGTAGCTGCCGTCATGATGTTCCTATCTCATGTTTGATGCTGTTTGATACTGCTTGATGCCATTTGATAAATCTAGGTTCAGTTTGAGGCACTTATGCTGGATTTGTCCAGAGACTGGAGTGAAGTCGTTGGTGAATTGACCGCGAACAAACCCGCACCCTACGCTTGGCCCCATGCGTTGGGATGCTCTGTTCAGTGATATGGAGGCACAGTTCGCCGAGGGCGAGCGGCTGGCCGTCGATGCCGAGATCTCTGAGCGGGCAAGAGCGGAAACGGCCTCCGTCGTTCTGGCCGACCGCTTGCGGGGTTCCCTGAACAGCCACGTGGCCGTGTACCTGGCGTGTGGGCGCGCCTTCGAAGGAACCCTGAGCCATGCCGGCGCCGATGCGCTGGTCCTGGACGAGTTGCGTCGCCAGGTCCTGGTCCCGTACGGCGCGGTGGCACGCTATGCGGGCCTTGGCCGCGGCTCCGTGGCCGAGACTTCGCAGGTGCGGCGCCGGATCGGATTGGCGCATGCGCTGCGGGGCCTGGCGCGGGACCGGGCCGAACTTGCAGTCACTCTGCGCCACGCGCCGGAAAGGGATACCGGGCTGGCCGGAGTCATCGACCGGGTGGGCAGTGACTTTTTGGACCTGGCGCTGGTCAGCCCCGGGGAGTCCCGGCGTGCATCACAGGTTCGGCAGGTAGCCACGATTCCGTTTGCGGCGCTGGGTGCCCTGCGGTCACGGAGTGCAGGGGAACTGTAGCCGCGAGCCGGAGTCTTTGTTCACCTAATGGGACTTTGCCGCCCGTTGAGGCGATTACCTGGACAAAAACTCAGCGGACAAGCGGTTGCGAGGGCTGACTCGCAAAGCCAAAATCAGCCTTGCTTGGCTTTGGCTTCCAGGATCATGCGGCTGGCCTCGGCGTAACGCTCTTCGATGTATTGCTCCAACATCTTTTCCTCGACGCGCCACTGCCCGCGCCCACCCACCTGGATGGCCTTCAGTTCTCCGCTGCGGACCAAGGCATAGGCCGCCGGCGAGTTGATTTGCAGCTGTTCAGCAACATCGGCGAGAGTCAGGAATCTGGGCATAGCTCCATTTTGCCATTGAAGGCGTCATCTGGTGCGGTTATCCACAGTTTGATGTTGTTTGGTCTTTTGACTTTTGTTCCGGGGCCCATGCCGTAACAATGAGGTGTCCGGACGCAGCCAGCCGCCTGGACCGGAGCTAGGGGGAGAAGAGCATGAGCCACGATGCTGTTACTACAGGTGCCAGGCTGAAACCGCCGTCGTGGAAGGATCCCCGGCTGCTGGTTGGCGTGCTGCTGGTCCTGGCATCGGTGGTGGGAGTGATCTCGCTGGTTGGCAGCGCTGATCAGACCACCGAGGTTTACGCCGCCCGGGACTCCATTGCGGTGGGTGAGAAGCTGACCGCGGACAATGTGGTCCGGGCCAAGGTCCGCCTGGGTGAGACCGAACAGCATTACGTCACCGTTGAAGCAGGGCTCCCCGACGGGTTGGTCGCAGTCCAAAGAATCGGCAAGAACCAATTGGTGCCCAAGGAAAGTCTGGCCACCGTGGATTCGTTGGACCGCAAGCCCGTGGCCGTGACCATTGAGGAAGCACTGCCGCCGCAGGCGGTTGCCGGGACCCGGGTGGACGTCTGGGTTGCCTTGCCGGATGCCCGCAACGGCTTCAGTGAGCCGAAGCTCCTGCTGCCCGGCGCGGAAATTGCACAGGTGACCGCCGGCTCCACGGCCTTGGGGTCCTCCCGCAATACAGTGCTGATGGTGCTGGTTGCCGACGGCCAGATGCCGGCCATCCTCGGCGCGCAGGCGAACCAGGCCAAGATTTCAGTGGTGTGGAACCCGGGCGGGGCCTCATGAGTATCCCCGTGGTCACTGTGGGCCAGGCCCGCGAGGACGTGGTGGGCGGGTTGGAGCGGCTCCACGGTCCGGTCACGGTGGTCCGTCGCTGCACTGAACTGACGGAACTGCTGGCGGCCTGCCAGAGCGGCCTGGCACGGGCCGCGGTTGTGGCTGACGGCTGCGAGGGCCTGACTGCTTCGCTCGTTGATCGGCTCGGTGCCGTGGGCGTGGCGATCATCGCCCTCACGGATGACGCCGACGAGGCTGCCAGGCTGCGCGGGATCGGTGTGGCCTCCGCACTGACCCGCGTAGAGTCCGCCGCCCTGGCCGGCAGGATTGCCGAGGCCGTTGACCAGCTGACAGGCACCGCCAGGGATGCAACGTTCGGGAGCGGGCTGGGGGACACCAGCGCTGCGTTGCGTCAGCGTCCCGCAGCCCAGGCGGACGTGCCGCCGGCCTCCGGGGCGGGAAAGATCATTGCCGTGTGGGGTCCCGCCGGTTCACCCGGCCGGACCTTCGTCGCGGCCAACATCGCGGGGGAACTGGCTGCGGATGGGAAATCCGTGCTCCTCGTCGACGCCGACAGTTACGGGGCCAGCATCGCCGCAGTCCTGGGCCTGCTGGATGAATCTGCGGGGATCGCGCAGGCCTGCCGGCTTGCGGACCAGGGACTGCTCGACGCCGATGCGCTGCTGAAGGTGGCCACACCTGTCACCACCAAACTTGGAACTTTCCGGGTCCTGACCGGGATCACCCGGGCGGACAGGTGGACCGAACTACGGGCAGCAGCACTGTCGCTGGTGCTGGAACGCGCCAAGGAGGTTGCCGACGTCGTGGTTGTGGACACCGGCTTCTGCCTGGAGGCGGACGAGGAACTCAGCTTCGACACGATGGCTCCGCGCCGGAATGCCGCGACCCTGCGGACCCTGGAACTGGCGGACACCGTCTATGCCGTGGGGGCCGCCGATCCGGTGGGGGTTCCCCGGCTGGTCCGCGGACTCGCGGAGCTCGAGCTGGCAGTGCCGCACGTGTCGCCTGTTGTAGTGATGAACAAGGTCCGGGCGGCGGCGGTGGGGAGATCCCCGGAACGACAGCTGAAGGATGCGTGGGGGCGGTATGGCCCGTCGGCGGAGATCGCAGCCTTCCTGCCGGCGGACAGCCCCGCAGCTGACGCCGCGCTGCTCGGCGGCTCTTTGCTGCTCGAAACAGCGCCGGATTCCAAGCTCAGGCGGGCGATCGCCGATTTGGTTTGTGCAGCTGTCCAGCGATCTTCCCGATCCTCTGTATTTTCTTCCACACCGAGGCTTCGGCGAAAGGGCTAGGCTCACCGTAGGAGCTGCAACGGTGCAGCATCAAACTTGTGATGGAGGCGTTTGTTGATGTCGTCTGGATCCAGCGTGGAGGATCAAGCCTTGGCTATTGGTGACCGGGAGGGGTTCCTGGCGGATTATTACCAGCACCTTGCCGAAGAAGATGCCCGGACTTATTCCCCGGAGGTGCTGGCCAGCCGGGCGGAAACCCACCGCGGTGTCGCCGCGAACCGGCAGCCGGGCCAGGCGAAGGTTTCCATCGTCAACGAGGCGGACAGCAGCGTCGTCTACGTCGTCACGGACGATATGCCTTTCCTTGTTGACTCGGTCAACGCCGAGCTTGTTCGCCAGAACGCCGCCATCGGACTTGTGCTTCATCCACTGTTCGTGGTGACCCGGAACCGGGAAACGGGACAGCTGGTCAAAGTTGACCGCGTCCCGTCCCACATCGGTCTCTCCAGCGGTGATACGGCCGCGATGCCTGTGCTGTCGCACCTCATCGCGCAGGGCGAAAACGCCTCCCACATGGAGTCGTGGATCGCCGTGGAAATCAACCGTGTCTCCGACGAGGCAAAGGCGTCGTTGCTGGACGGGCTGGACCGCATCCTGGGAGACGTGCGCGCCGCCGTCGAAGACTGGCCCAAGATGCGCAACAAGGCCCGACAGATTGCCGCGAGCCTCGACCAGGTGTCCCACCCGGCCCAGATTGCCGAACTGCGGCAGGCGCAGGATCTTCTGCGCTGGCTCGACGACGGCAACTTCACTTTCCTTGGATACCGTGAGTACCACCTCGTCAACGTCGACGGTGAAGATGTACTGGAACTGCGTGAAGACAGCGGTCTCGGACTGCTCCGGGCGAAGCCGGGCGCGCCGCATATGCAGCATCTCACCGACGCCGGCCGAAAAAAGGCCCGCGAAAAGCGGGCGCTCGTGATCACCAAGGCAAACTCACGGTCCACCGTCCACCGCCCCGCGTACCTTGACTACATTGGCGTGAAGAGTTTCGACGCGGCCGGCAACGTCAACGGCGAGCGCCGCTTTATCGGCCTGTTCGCAACCAGTGCCTACGCCGGATCCGTCCGGAACATCCCCGTCGTGCGCGAAAAAGTGGACGCCGTGCTGGGCAATGCCGGCTACCCGCCGGACTCACACTCCGGCAAGGACCTTTTGGGGATCCTGGAGACGTACCCACGCGACGAGCTGTTCCAGATCGAGACCGAGGACCTGGCGGCCACCGCAACCGGCATCCAGAGATTGCAGGAGCGGCGGCGGACCCGGCTGTTCCTCCGGCCGGACATCTACGGCCGTTTTATGTCCGCGGTGGTCTACCTTCCGCGTGACCGGTACACCACCAATGTCCGGCTCCGCATCGAGGAAGAATTACGGACCACGTTCAAGGCTGAGTCCATCGACTACGAGGCGCGGATGACAGAATCGGCCCTCGCCCGCCTGTTCTTCCGGATCCGCCTGCCCAAGGGCAGCGAGGTCAGCCACTTCAACGCCGACGAGCTTGAAGCGCGGCTGGTCCGGGCAGCCCGTTCGTGGAGTGAGGGCATCGCTGAAGTCCTGCGGGAACGCGGCGCCGATGAGCAGGCGAAGGAGCTTGCCGCGATCTGGTCGGAGGCTTTTCCGGCCGGCTACCGGGTGGATTACGAGGTCGAAGACGCGCTGGAGGACATCGCCCGGTTCGAGAAATACGGGGCCGAAGCCGAACGCACGGCCGGTGCCAGGCAGGAACGGCCGGGCGTCCATGTGTACTTGCCCAAGGGCGCCGGTGAAGTCCTGGAGGAGGACGCCCGCGTCAAGCTGTACATGCTGGAGCCCAAGAGCCTGAGCCAGATCCTGCCGTTCTTCCACAATCTGGGACTCGAGGTGCTGGATGAGCGGCCCTTTGAGATCGAGACGGCTGACCAGCGGGACTTCTTCCTCTATGACCTCGGGCTTAAATACCCTGCCGGCATTGATCCGCTGGCCACGGGACAGCTGCTGGCTGACTCGTTCGGTGCCGCCGTATCCGGCGCCGTTGAGTCGGACAGTTTTGACCGGCTGGTGCTGCGTGAGGGGATGCAGTGGCGGCAGATCACTGTCCTGCGGGCCTATGCCCGGTACATGCGGCAGATGGGAAATACCAACTCGGTGGGCTTCATGGCGGACACGCTGCTCGCCAATCCCGATGTCACCAAGGCCCTGACAGCTCTTTTCGAGGCCCGGTTCGATCCCGCCCTGAGCGGGACCGAGCGCCTTGCGGCGCAGGAGAAAGCCCGCGGCGAGCTGTCAGCTGCCATTGAAGAGGTGGCAACCCTCGACGCCGACCGTGTGCTGCGGACCTTGGCGAACCTGATCGAGGCGACCCTCCGCACCAACTACTACCAGTACAAAACGCACCTGAGCTTCAAGCTCGATCCTGCCCGGATTGAGGGGCTGCCGTTCCCGCGGCCGATGTTCGAAATCTGGGTCTATTCCCCGCGGGTTGAGGGCGTCCACCTGCGCTTCGGCAAGGTGGCCCGCGGCGGCCTGCGCTGGTCTGACCGGCGCGAGGATTTCCGGACGGAGATCCTTGGCCTGGTGAAGGCGCAGACCGTCAAGAACGCGGTCATCGTTCCCACCGGGGCCAAGGGCGGCTTCTTCGCCAAGCGGCTGCCCGATCCTGCCGCGGACCGTGCCGCCTGGATGGCGGAGGGTGTTGAAAGCTACAAGACGTTCATCCGGGGCCTGCTGGACCTCACTGACAACCTCGTCACCGGAGCCGAGGGCGAAACTGTTGTGCCGCCGTCGGACGTTGTCAGGCACGACGACGACGATTCCTACCTTGTGGTGGCGGCGGACAAGGGGACGGCCACGTTCTCGGATATTGCCAACGGGCTGGCCGCAG
The DNA here is from genome assembly GCF_023913835.1 of Pseudarthrobacter raffinosi. NCBI lineage: Bacteria > Bacillati > Actinomycetota > Actinomycetes > Micrococcales > Micrococcaceae > Pseudarthrobacter > Pseudarthrobacter raffinosi. Next base: position 102,466 of record NZ_JAMXBG010000012.1, read on the forward strand.
AATACGGGTTCTGGCTCGGTGACGCGTTCGCCTCCGGAGGTTCGGTGGGTTACGACCACAAGGCCATGGGCATCACGGCCCGTGGCGCCTGGGAGTCGGTCAAACGTCACTTCAGCGAGTTCGACGTTGATACCCAGACCCAGCCGTTCAGCGTAGTGGGCGTGGGTGATATGTCCGGCGATGTATTCGGCAACGGCATGCTCCTGTCCCGGCATATCCGGCTGCTGGCAGCGTTCGACCACCGGCACATCTTCCTTGACCCCGCACCGGAAACGGAATCGTCGTTCGTGGAACGCCGGAGGCTGTTCGAACTGCCGCGGTCCTCGTGGGACGACTACGACAAATCCCGCATCAGCGAAGGCGGCGGCGTGTACGCCCGCCAGGCCAAGTCCATTCCGGTCTCGCGGCAGGTCCGGGCGGCCCTGGGCCTGCCCGCGGCGACCACCGAGCTCAGCCCGCCGGAGCTTCTCCGCGCTATCCTGCTCGCCCCCGCCGACCTGCTCTATAACGGCGGGATCGGAACGTACGTCAAGGCCAGCACCGAGTCCAACGCCTCCGTGGGTGACAAGGCCAACGACAGCATTCGCGTGGACGGCAAGGACCTGCGGGTCAAGGTGGTTGGCGAAGGCGGAAACCTGGGCATGACGCAGCGCGGCCGCATCGAAGCCGCCCTGCAAGGGGTCATCCTGAACACCGACGCGATCGATAACTCGGCCGGCGTCGACTGCTCCGACCATGAAGTGAACATCAAGATCTTTGTGGACCGGATGGTGGCTGCGGACAAACTGACCCCGGAGGAACGGGCAGGCTTCCTCGCCTCCATGACGGACGAGGTAGGGCGGCTGGTCCTCGAGGACAACGTGGACCAGAACATCCTGCTCCTGAACGACCGGATGCGGGTGGCCGAGTGGAGTCCCAGCTATGAGCGACTCATGGACTGGCTGGAAAAGTCGGCTGACCTGAAGCGTGACCTTGAAGCCCTGCCCAGCACCGAAACCCTGCGGGAGCGCCTAAGCCAGGGCCAGGGGCTGACGTCACCAGAGCTCTCGGTGCTGGCGGCCTACGCGAAGATCGAGCTGGCCTCGGCGCTGCGTGACAGCGACCTCGCCGACGATCCGTGGTTCCGGGGGACGCTGCGGGCGTACTTCCCGCAGCAGCTGCGCGAACGGTTCGACGCCGAGCTGGACACCCATCCGCTGCGGCGCGAGATTATTGCCACGGTGGTGGCCAACGACATGATCAACCTGGGCGGCATCACGTTCGCCTTCCGGACCATGGAGGAAACGTCGGCCACGGAAGTGGCTGTGGCGAAGGCCTTTGTGGCGCTCCGCGAGATTTTCGACCTGAACACCATGGTGGGGGAGCTGAACAGCCTGCCGGCGTCGTTCCCCACAGAGCACTGGAGCACCGTCCACCTGGACATCCGTCGTCTGCTGGACCGCGCTGTCCGGTGGCTGCTGGCGCAGGGCGGCACGTCCCGGCCCATCGCTGACACCGTGGCCGAATTCAAGCCGCTCCTGGACCCGATGCGGGCCCGGCTCCTGGACTACCTGCGTGGCGATGACCGTGACCGCGTTGCGGACTGGCTGGAGACCGCGCGCGCGTGGGAACTCCCGGAGGGGCTTGCCTTCCGGTGGGCGGAGCTCTTCGAGAGCTTTGTCCTGCTGGACATCGCCAAGATCGTGCATGCCCGTAAGGAGCCGGTGGAGGAGATTGCGGCCGTTTACTACACAGTGTTCAACCGCTTCCACGCTGACAGGCTGCTGGAACGGATCAGCAGCCTGCCGCGCCAGGACAGGTGGCAGGCACTGGCCAGGGCCGCACTCCGGGATGACCTCTATTCCACTGTGTCGGACATGACGACGGCGGTACTCGAGTCGACGGCGTCAGGGGACTCCGCGGAGGACAGGCTGAAGGACTGGGAACGCCAGAATGCCGAGCAGCTGGGCAGGGCAAAGAGCATGTTTGACGAGGTCAACTCGCTCGAGGCCGACGACATGGCCTCACTGTCGGTAGCATTGAGGCTCTTGAGGTCAATCGTCCGACGCTAGGAATCCCGGCGTCGTAACTGGAGGTGCAGTGGCAATCTTTACGGACCCCATCAGGGAACACGCTGATTTCGGGCCGGGCGATGCCGAATGGCTGCACCTCCTGGTGGGCGACTGGCAGATGGTCGCTGACCTGGCGTTCGCCGACTTGGCGTTATGGTTCCCGCACCCGGATCACGGCTATGTGGCGCTGGCCCACGTCAGGCCGTCCACCACGCACACCGTGTTCCACGGCGACTTTGTGGGCGAGCCCATCCGGCAGGACCTGCAGCCGCTGGTGGACAAGGCCTGGAGCAGCCGTGCCATCGAGCGGTCCAGTGAGACCAACTGGAGCACTGACATGGCGTTGCGGGTGGAGGCTGTGCCGATGGTGCGCAACGGCCGGACCCTGGCTGTGGTGACCACCCACATGGACCTGTCCAGTTCCCGGATGCCGTCCCGCCTGGAGCTGACGTACCGGCAGTGCGCCTACGATCTCCTCCGGATGGGAACGCTGGGGCTGTGGCCTGACTTTGCCTCGCCTACCGGTTCGCGCCGCGGCGCGCCTCGTGTGGGGGACGGCCTGATCAGGCTCGATGCCGAAGGAATTGTGCAGTACGCAAGCCCCAACGGGGTATCGGCCTTCCGGCGGCTGGGCGACGGCGAGTCGCTGGAAGGCCGTTCCCTGGCCGAGGTGACCGCCGGCCTGCTGAAGGACCGGCGGCTGGTGGACGAGACGCTGCCGCTGGTGGTGACGGGGCGGATGCCGTGGCGTAGTGAGATTGAATCCCGTGGTGTGAGCCTGTCGCTGCGGGCCATCCCGCTGCGGGATGAGCAGCAGCGCTTTGGTGCGCTGGTGCTGTGTCGGGACGTGTCCGAACTGCGGCGCCGGGAGATGGAACTCGTTACCAAGGATGCGACCATCCGCGAGATCCATCACCGGGTGAAAAACAACCTGCAGACCGTAGCGGCCCTGCTGCGTATGCAGTCCCGCCGGATGGTCAGCGACGAGGCCAAGCAGGGCCTGGAGCAGGCGATGCGGCGCGTGGCCACCATCGCGCTGGTCCACGAGACCCTTTCACAGGGATTGGCGCAGAGCGTTGACTTCGACGAGCTGATCGGCCGCCAGTTCAGGCTTTCCGCAGAGGTCGCCTCGCCATCGCAGCAGGTCAAGACCGAGCGGTCCGGACTGTTTGGGGAACTGCCCAGCGACTTCGCCACCCCGCTGGCACTGGTCATTAACGAACTGGTGACCAACGCCGTCGAGCACGGGCTCGAAGGACGGACCGGCACCGTGTGGCTCATCGCGGACCGTTCCGAGGAGGAAGACGGCGAGGAACTGCTGACCGTCACCATTGCCGACGACGGTGTGGGACTGCCGGATACGCCGCACGTCGAGGGGCTGGGGCTGCAGATTGTCCGCACGCTGGTCACCAGTGAGCTGGGCGGCACCATCGCGTGGCACCCGCGCGACGGCGGCGGAACGGCTGTCCAGATCCGCCTCAGCCTGGCGGCCAGGTAGCCCGGAGACCTTGCACGTGACTTAACAGCCGATGGCCGCAACCCGGAAGGGTTGCGGCCATCGTTGTGTGAGGCTGTTGGTGCTAGGGCCTTAAGGACCGAGCCTAGGAGGCGCGGCGGGCCCGTGCGGCGCGGCGCTTAAGGGCACGGCGTTCGTCTTCGCTCATGCCGCCCCAGACGCCGGCGTCCTGGCCGGACTCGAGAGCCCACTGGAGGCACGTGTCAACGACGGGGCAGCGGCGGCAAACGCTTTTGGCTTCCTCAATCTGGAGGAGGGCAGGCCCTGTGTTTCCTACGGGGAAAAACAGTTCCGGGTCCTTGTCGAGGCACGCCGCGCGGTTACGCCAATCCATGCTGATCAGTTGCTCCAATTCTGGGAAAAGCTCTTTGTGAAATAATTCACTAGTAGCTACAAAGGAAAAGGGCCCTGAGGGGCCCCCTTGGTCATCTCAGTCAAGCCTGTCATGTTAACGCTGTGTAAACAAGGGGTAATACAGCTTGAAATCCCCGGATAGCTGAGCGATACATCACACGGGCATTGCCGACCCCCGCCACTGTCCGACTATCTCCGGTAGGGTGCCAGTGTGTCAAGACCCCCCACGAACCCTGCAGATCCGTCGCCATCCACGCGCCCGCGCGGCATTGTGGCGATAGCTCTTGTTGTTGCCGCCGAGGCCACCGCGCTATTGGTTGCCGCCGCCTGGTACGGCTACGAACTCCTGACCGGTGCACCGGTCCTGTCCTTTTGGGGAGCCGTATTTACTCTGGTCCTCTTGCTCGCTTTCTCGGCCTGGCTCTATTCGGTGGGGCACTTCCTCTTCCGTGGGCGCCGGTGGACGAGGGCAGCGGCGCTGGTCGCCCAGCTGTTTGTCCTTACTATCGGCGTCCCGACCCTTACCGGCGGCGTCATTTGGGCGGGGATCGCCATGGTGGTGCCGGCGCTTGCGGCCATAGTGCTCCTGTTCGACAGACGCGTCATCAGCTACGCATCCCGGACAGGCGATTCGCCTCCGGCGTTCTAGGCGCCACCGGCACTTTAGGCGGCCAATCCGTCCTTCGACTGATCAAGCGGTACCCAGCCCAACTGGACGGCGGTGGCGCGGCCGTTCTGGATGAGAACGCTCCGTCCCGGTGGCGGGTTGGGTTCCACCTCGAAGCGGACCCCTAAGAGGTCGCCGTCCATAAAGGTCCGGGGCGCGATCAGGATGCCGCAGCCCAAGTTGCGTGCCTGGAGCGCCAGTGGAACCCGCTGGGCGAGTATCGGACTGTATCCCACAGTCATAACCACCGTGATTCCAAGCGTGTTGAGGTCGGCAAGGTCACGGGTGACGTCCTGCAGCAACAGGTCCGCATCGTCAACCAATGCCACCGAGTTCCGTTCCAGACCGCCCGTGGTGGCTTGGCTGAGGATCCCGGACCAATAGGCACCCGGTTCGGTGTCCTGCGCCGGCATAAGCCACGGTCCTGCTTCAGGGTTGACCTTTGGCAGGAGCCGGAGAAAGGACGACTTGCCAGACGAAGGGCCGCCCAGCACGGCCAGCACCCCACCCGCAGGCGCCCGGACGGATATCGGTTCAAGTTCGTCGCCGCCCACGCCGATGCGGAGGACGCGCTGCCACATTGGGATCCTGCCTTTCAGTTCAGCCGGGATCTGAGGGGCCGCTTGGTTCAGGATCCGGGCCGCCGGAACCACGGCCGGCAGGGGCTCCACTCGGAATGGTCGACGCCGCAGGGAGGGCTCCGGCGCTTGGGCTACCCCCGGATCTGCGGCCTCAGCGCCAGCCGTGAAGAACTGGCAGACTGTAGTTCTTCCATTCGACAGCGCGCCCACAGCGACGCCTCTTCCCACCGCGGGCGCTGTCGGAGGCAGTTTCGGCCAGGCAATCCGGCTGTCGTCGCTGGATCCCGTCGGGAAGTACACGCGGTTGGGTACGGCTGCGAAGAACCTGGAAGTGACCAGTTCCCGCTGTCCCGAGATGATCACCGTGATACCGGCCCGGTTTCCATCCCGGACAAGGTCATGGAGAACGTCCTCGGCCCACACCAACGGCCCGGCACGTAAGGTCGAGAGCCAGGATCCCCAGCCGGCGATCACGAGCACGAGCGGTATGTCGTCGTCAGCGGCGGGACGTCCCAGCCGGAGTGACTGCTCCCGTGCCAGACGCTCCAGGATGCGTACGGCACGGCGAAGCTCGTGCAGTCCTGCCGTGGCGCCCACCCGGCAGTGGGAAGCCAACCCCACGAACGAACTGTCCGGGTCCAGCACATACAAATGGGATTCCCGGGCGTGGGATGCCAAACCGAGGACTGCCAGCAGGATGGCCTCGGGCACTCCTGATTCCGGTCCGCCAACAAGGGCCAGGTGTCCGTGGCCGGCAGGTTCCCAGATCAAGGGTGCGGTTCGCTGTTCGGCGGGCAGGTCCATCAGGCCGAGCGTTACGGACCAGCTGGTGGCACCGGCGTCGGCCTTGGTCCTGTCACTGGCGCCATCGTGGTCGTCAGCGTCGCCTTCAACGGTCCCGGGGGTAGACGAGCCTGCAGGTTCGGGGAGGAGATAGGGGAGTGGTGCAGCAATCGGCTTCCGGATGGCCGGACGGTTCATGGTCTCCCACAACGCGGACATGGAAGCTATCAACGGGGCGGTTGCCTCGGCAGGCGTCGGGTCATCGCCGGCGGATCCGGAACCCCCCAGCACTGCATGGGCATCGATGTACTCGGACGCCAACCATACCGAGATTCCGGCGGGTTCGGATCGGATGGCTCCGGCTGTCAGCGATCCGGCCTGGAACTCCAGCGGAGCCTCCGTTCCGCGAGCCAGATAAGCCCGGCCCGGAGTATCGACGCTGATCCCGGCCGCGGCTTTCGAATTGATGATGTCCACGGATTCCATCTCCGACTGGACGCGCAACGCGATGCTGGTGGTGACGTTGGCGCGGATGTCCGCCGTCAGCGCGCCCTGGGGCCGTTGTGTGGCCATGATCAGGTGGATGCCCAGGGAACGGCCGATGGCGGCGATCCTCATCAATTCCCGGAGCGATTCGGGAGCATCCTCCACCAGCATCCGGAACTCATCTATGACAATTACAAGCTGGGGGAGCGGCGACGCGCGGCCCGCCGACGTTGCCCGGAATGACGTCAGGTCCGGTGCCTGAACTGCCGCAAGGCTCTGTTCCCGGAATCTGATCTCGGCGCGGAGGGACTGCAGGGCGCGTTCGAGCTCATGGCTGCTCAGGTCGGTGAGCATACCCACACAGTGCGGGAGCCCGGTCAGGGGGCCGAGTCCGGAGCCGCCCTTGAAATCCACAAAGAGGAAGGTGATGCGGTCCGGCGCGTAGCTGAGGGCGAGAGCAACAGTGAGGCTGCGCAGGAGTTCGGATTTTCCTGAGCCGGTGGTCCCGGCGACCAGCAGGTGGGGTCCGTCGTTTTGGAGATCGAGTGTCCGTAGACCCTCAAGACCGCGCCCGATGGGAACGGTAAGCCCGGGCAAGCTGTTGTTTGCTGACCATCGCCTGGATGTTTCGGGCGTGGAGTGGGGGAGCAGCTCTGCAAGCCGGCAGGACGTGGGGATGGACCGTCCCGCACCGACTGGCTGGTTTGCCTCCCGCGCCAGTCGACGGCAAAACCTGTTGAAGACCTCAATGGGCGCCAGATCAGGAGCGAATCGGATGCTGTTATCACCGTCATTGAACACAGACAAGCGTTCACCGAGTTCCACGTCAGCATTCGTCAGCGCTGACCCGTCTTCGGGGGCATGGATGACCTGCCAACCGTGTTCCAAGGCCGTTGCTGTGATCCTGGCCGAGGACTCCGTGCCGTCCACAAGAAGGAGCAGTCCGTGTCCATGGGCAGGCCCGACGCCGCGTTCGAGCAAGGCTCCGATGGTCCTGGAGTTACTGGAAAGCGTGACACCGTCCAGATACCGTGCGGCGAGGGGGAGATGCTCCGCCTTGCCGTGGACGACCACCCGGGTGTTCCGGCCCAGCGGATAGCCGGCAAACTGCATCAGGAGTGCGCGCACCAGCCCGTCGACGGCGGCGCGTGGCCCGCGGATGGTGGTGAGGGGTCTGGCCGGACTCAGCGTTAGTGGCAGCATGCCGGCTGAAGGGACAGCGCGTCCCGGATCCGTGGGCTCGAACCGGAGGTTGGCCGGCTGGTTTGCCTGGCCCAGCCGCAGCCAGATGCCCTTGCTGGTGCGCGGCCCGGCACGGTCCCTACCTGTTGTATCCCCGATGGTCAGGTCCGAGAGCGGCGGCGCGGCCCGCCGTCGTCGTTCCTGGTCCTGGGTGACCGCGGCTCTGACCGCGGCAGCGAGATCGCGGCGTTGCCGGCGCCCGCCGATCACCGGCACCAAGATGGAGATCGCCGAGACGGCCGTGAAAGCCAGGAACATCCACATTCCGGTCACGACGGCAAGCCCCACGCCAATGACCACCGGCAACACAGCCGTCAGAAGCAGGGCCGCGCGGTTCGTGGGATCGTCGCGCCGGCTAACAACCAACGGCTCATGGACATCCATCCCCGCGTCGGCCAGGCCGTCACCCGAACGCTCAAGGAACACCAACGACATGGTGGAGTTGCCGCAACGAATGGTGGAGCCCGTCGAAATCGAGGCATTCCGCACGCGCTCGCCGTCCACAACAGTGCCGTTGGCGCTGTCCAGATCAACAATCGCTATGGCTGTCTCGGTGACCACCAGGTGTGCGTGGGCCCGCGAAACGTCGGCGTCTGGGATGAGAATATCGGCATTGCTGCGGCCGATGGTGTACATGCCCCGCCGCAGCGGCACAACCGTCCCCGCACCGGCACCGCTGTGGACGGCCAATGCCAGTGACGCCGGAGGCTCGGAGGTGCGCTGCCGGGACCTGCGCGCCGTCAGGTCCGCCCCGTCGACGAGCGTGGCTCCGTTGACAAGCGGAGGCTGTCCGAGCCTGAGGTCAGCGACGTGCTGGCCGGCGACAGAGACAATCCCGGTCCCGAAGCTTGCCGTCAGCGCGGCCTGCAGTTCCGCACCGGCACCCCCGTGTGGACCCTCGATGGTCAGCTCCACGGGCGGCGCCTGGAGAGCTGCGCCCGGGCTCCGAACGAGCGTGCAGTGCAGCGGCATGATGTGTACGTCCTAACGGTCAGCTTGTCTCTAAAACTAGCCATCACGTGGGACGGTGTCGTGGGGCGAGGTGCCGTATGTGGATAAGGACTGAGCTGCCGGATTAGTAGGTCACGAGGGGGTCTCGGGTAGGCTGGTGCAGCAGACAATGCGCAACATTGCGCTGCCCGCATTCGAACCAGGAGATTTTGTGACCGCTGACCTCGTCATCGTAGGGTCTGGCTTTTTCGGCCTGACAATCGCAGAACAGGCCGCCACTGAGCTCGGCTTGAAGGTGGTCGTCCTCGACCGCCGCCACCACATCGGTGGGAACGCGTACAGCGAAAAGGAAGAACAGACCGGGATCGAGGTGCACCGCTACGGCGCCCACCTGTTCCACACCTCCAACGAGCGTGTATGGGAGTACGTGAACCGGTTCACCACCTTCACGAACTACGTCCACAAGGTCTATGGCGTGCACAAGGGCGAGGTCTATTCCCTGCCCATCAATCTGGCCACTATCAACCAGTTCTTCCGCGCCAACCTGACGCCTGGCCAGGCGCAGGCTCTGATCCAGGAACAGGCTGGCGAGCTCGCCGGGACCGATCCGCAGAACCTGAACGACAAGGGCATCCAGCTCATTGGACGGCCGCTCTATGAGGCGTTTATCAAGCACTACACCGGCAAGCAGTGGCAGACCGATCCCAAGGACCTGCCCGCGGGCATCATCTCCCGCCTCCCGGTGCGCTACAACTACGACAACCGGTACTTCAACGACAAGTATGAGGGTCTGCCGACTAACGGCTACACGGCCTGGATCGAAAAGATGGCGGAACACCCGAACATCGAAGTTCGGCTCAACACCGACTTCTTCGACGAGTCGCACGAATACAGCAAGGACAAGGTCGTCGGCAACATCCCCGTGATCTACACGGGTCCGGTGGACCGTTACTTCGACTTCGCAGAGGGCGACCTCTCGTGGCGCACGATCGATTTCGAAAAGGAAGTGCTCGACGTCGGCGATTTCCAGGGAACGTCGGTGGTCAACTACAACGACGCCGAAGTGGCCTACACGCGGATCATTGAGCCCCGTCACTTCCACCCCGAGCGCGACTACCAGACGGAAAAGACCGTCGTCATGCGCGAATTCTCGCGTGCCGCCGAAAAGGGCGACGAGCCCTACTACCCGATCAACACTGCCGCGGACCGGGAACGGCTGCTGAAGTACCGTGACCTCGCTGCTGCGGAGAAGGACGTCCTCTTCGGCGGACGGCTTGGCACCTACAAGTACCTCGACATGCACATGGCCATTGGGTCTGCGCTGTCAATGTTCGACAACAAGATCCGTCCGCACTTTGAAAGCGGCGCAGCGATCGAAAGCGGAGGCGTAGACGCGTGAGTGAAGCGCCGGGCTGGGCGACGCTCCAAAGGGTGATATTCCCCCCGGAGTCAGGCGTGGACACGATGTCGCTCTACGCCGACGCCGGCCCGGCAGCGGGTGTGCGCATTAGGGAGAGCGACGAGTTTGCCCGGAATCCCAAGCGAACCGAAGATAAACTCCATCTCGTTGGCTCAAGCCCACGCGAGGTGCACTTTGACGACGTTATGTCCCGGCACTCGATCAGGGTGCGTTCGGGGGAGCAGCTCTCGTTGGGCACGTACTTTAACGCCTTCCCGGCAGGATATTGGCGGCGGTGGACCGAGGTCCGTGAGGTGCGGCTCGTCGTAGAGACACGCGGCCACGGGACCATCTCCGTCTACAAGTCCAATGCCCGGGGAACCATTCAGCGTGTTGACGGATCGAGGCTCGAAGGGGAATCTTCTACCGAGTTCCTGCTGTCGCTGAAGCCATTCGGGGATGGCGGCTGGTATTGGTTTGACCTGGCCTCAAGCCAGGAGGATCTGGTGCTGGACCGTGCGCGCTGGGAGGGCCCGCAAACCGCGGGACCGGCCCAAAGCGTGACAATTCAGGTTACGACGATGAACAAGCCGGACTTTTGCCTTGCAAATGCCCGGATCCTCGCGGATCATCCTGAAGCTCTGGACCTGGCGCATGAAGTACTGATCGTCGACCAGGGAACGAACAAGGTCGCTGATCAACCGGGATTCGAAGAATTGGCCAGTCGGCTCGGCGAGAAGCTGCGCATCATTGAGCAGGCCAACCTGGGCGGCTCCGGCGGATTCGCACGCGGAATGTACGAGGCCGTAGAGAACGGCAGCGACTACGTCCTGTTGCTGGACGATGATGTCGTCCTTGAGCCGGAGAGCATCGCACGGCTGATGTCATTTGCAGCCCACTGCAAGACGCCAACGATTGTTGGCGGGCACATGTTCGACCTCTACAGCCGTAGCACTTTGTATTCGATGGGTGAGATCATCGATGCCCACCGCATTTCGCCTGATCAGCCCCACCAGGACATGCAGATGCGCCACGATTTCAGCGTGTCGAACCTTCGGCAGACACCGTGGATGCATCGCCGTTTTGATGTTGATTACAACGGGTGGTGGATGTGCCTGGTCCCGACGTCAGTCATCAGGGAAATCGGGCTGCCGCTTCCGCTGTTCCTCAAGTGGGACGATTCGGAATATGGCCTTCGCGCCAGGGCGGCAGGTATCCGCACGGTGTCCCTGCCGGGGGCCGCTTTGTGGCATATTTCGTGGATTGACAAGGACGACCTCGTCGGGTGGCAGGCGTATTTCCATAGCCGCAACAGGCTGATCACGGCGCTCTTACACAGCCCGCACGCCAAAGGTGGCGGCGTAATCCGTGAGTCCCTGCAATCCGACATCAAGCACCTTGTCTCCATGCAGTACTTCACCGAAGAAAGCCGCCTGAAGGCGATGGCGGACTTGTTCGAGGGGCCGGGGCATCTTCACCCGTCGCTGGCGACCAAACTGCCCGATATCATTAGCATGCAGGCCGAACACTCCGACGCCCAGATGCGGGAGGACCTTGACGATTTCCCGGCGCCGTCATTGGGTGGCGGCCCGTCCACCGCGTCCCGGATAGGGATGCCCCACAAGAAGGACATGGTCAAGTGGGGCCTGACAACGGTGGCACGCCAACTGGTTAGCCGGCCGTCCGAAGAGGCCCTGGCAAGGCCGCAAAGCCACCTAGCCCATGTGGACAATCGCTGGTTCCGCCTGGCTCACTACGATTCCGTTGTGGTCTCCAATGCGGAGGGGACAGCGGCCTCATGGTACAAACGGGACCCGCGGAAGATGAGGGCCATGCTCGCGCGGGCCGGGAGCCAGCACGCGCGCTTGTATAAGTCGTGGGAGTCATTGGCGGAGGCATACCGCTCAGCACTGCCGGAGTTGGTTTCCATGGAAGCCTGGCGGAAGACCTTCGGCCTGGACCGCTGAGCCCAGGCAGATTGCATGAATGCGGCGCCCCCACTGTTGTGGGGGCGCCGCTCGTCTTAACTTTCGGAAGTAGTCCGGCCGCTGAGAGCCGGGGTCTGGCGAGTTGTCAGCAGACGATAGAGGCAAACGCCAGCAACGGAGAGGACCGCAATGTAAGCGACCGTTAGACCTTGCCAGGAAAACGGCGGCTGCCACTCTGGATCGAACATTTCGCTCCAGTTAATGTGGTCGCCTCGGATCCCAACGGTGTACCGGCGGAGACCCTCGAGCAGGAGGTAGGTGTGTGCGACGACACCGAGCACTAGGCTCCAACGGACGATGGAAGTCGACCATGGTGTCACTTTGAAGGGCAGGAACCGCGCAGCGACTCCTGTAGCTAAAATCAGCAGGACTACCAGTGCCAGCGCGTAACGGCCCTGCCAGATCCACCCAATAGTTTCGCTGGAGCCGGCCTGAAGAGCAGGTGGGATTGCAACGAGGGCTACAGTGAGCAAAGCAACTGGCCAGCGGAGCCTGGTGGGTCGGGCAGTGAACGACAACAAGAGCATTGCCCCAAATCCGAGCACCCATGTGTACACGACGGCCATCGGAGGATTGGTGTCGAGTGAGCCCAGCACGCCAACATACTCGCGCATATACCCGACCGTCCGGTCCAGCATGAGGAGGGCTGCTTCGTCAGCCGGGATTGGCGGCGTCACCGCAAAGAGACTGTCCAGGCTCCTGGCGGTAATGCTCCACCAAAGTGCGAAGAGACACGACAAAGCAACAATTAGTGCTGACAGCTGGAAGGACTTTGTCACCAGCACTGTGCGAATTGACGACAGATTATGTCCGAGAAGTGCGGCCGCAAGTGCCACAGCGATCCACAAGAAGGACAGCGGCCTGGTGTTTGATAGGAGAACTCCGGAGGCTGTCACGATAACTGCGGGAAGCACGTTGAGATGAGGGTGTGTTCGCTGTTCGAGCATGAGGCAAAGACCCATATAAAACGCTCCGGCCGTGCCGATCTCCAAGGCATTCGGGTTGACTGAACCGGTGAGGAACAGCACCGCCGGCGTGACTGCGATTGTCGAGGCGACCACCATGAGTGCGCTTCGACGCATCGATGTGGCCGCATAAAAGATTGCGGCAAGGAAAAACGCTGTGAGCCAAGAACTGATCAGCCGCATCGCGTAGAGGGCTGCCTCGCCGGTCAATCCGTGGCTGCCCAGTCCAACAATCGCATAGTACACGGGATTGTAGTTGCCCGCAGATGTCTCAGCGGGCACGAGACCGTTCTCCGCCCCAATGGACCGGGCGCAGGCAGGAGTAATTTCTGGATGAGTTGCAAAGCAGTTGTAGTTGCTGAGGTCGGCGATGTACTTGGGGACTTGGACCGTCAGCGACTCCCCTTGGACTCCCGAGCTGCCTCCGGAAAATTGACCCCGTGTAACTGCGGCCGCTTTGATCACGTGGGCCGTTTCATCCGGTGCAGACATGAGAGGTGATGCAAAGGACCAGATGTTGCCCGCGGCCCCGAGCAATAGCCACGAAACGAAGAGAACTACGACTGGGGATGGCCGACTGCTGGGAGAGGAACGGTGCCGTCGGTTAGCCATCGGCCCGCATGACGTGGATATCTGCATGGTAGTTTTAACAATACGTGGAGGTCGGCCGTGGCAGGTTTGTATGCTCCGTTCTACCCGGGAGACACCACTCACATGCGCAGTCCAACCGCACGAACCCTACGACGAACCAGGCTTCAGGAATGGTTGCCGGCGAGGCTAAGGCGCCTGCTTCGAATTCTCGCGGAGAGTCCCGTCATCAGGTTTCTCATAGTTGGCGGACTGTCCTTCGCTTTGGACCTCGGCATCCTGGCAATTCTCCACGAAGGTGTCGGCGTCGACCTTTGGATTGCTACCCCTATAGCCTTTATAGCCAGCTTGGTATTCAACTTTCTTCTCCAGCGCATGTTCACATTCCGCGCGACCAATCACCGCGCGGTGAGCGCCGCCAAATACCTGCTCCTCGTGCTCGTCAATATCGTAGTCAGCGATTTGATTGTCATAAGTTTTGACTCTAAAGGGTGGTCCTACGTAGCTGGAAAAGTGACAGCTACAGTCCTGACTACAGTCTGGAACTACCTTCTGTACCGTCATTGGATTTTCAAGAGCAGCGAAAGTGCGGCAAAGGTCAGTAGCTAACCTCTCTTCGATGGGACTGTGGAAATGACGGTGTATCCGGCTCGACACGCCGGGCGGTAAGCCTGGCGGGGAGGAGCCCGATATGGCCGCAACACTTGAGGCTGTGCCGAGTACGAAAACCGCTGAGAAGAAGACAGAAATATCCGAGGCTGACGCTGCCCGCGAACTGGTCAGAATGGCGAGGGAACAGGGCCTGTCCCTGACCGGTCCGCACGGTCTGCTCAAGCAGTTGACCAAGACCGTGATCGAGACCGCGCTCGATGAGGAAATGACCGAGCATCTTGGATATGAAAAGCACGATACAGCGGGGGAAGCAGACCGCGAACTCCCGCAACGGGGTGCGGCCGAAAACGGTGTTGACGGAGACCACCGGCCCGGTGGAGGTGGACGTGCCGAGGGACCGGGAAGGCACGTTCGAGCCGGTCATTGTGAAGAAGCGCCAGCGCCGCCTGACCGGTGTCGATGAGATGGTCCTCTCGCTCTATGCCGAGGGCCTGACCACCGGGGAGATCAGTGCGCATTTCGCTGAGATCTACGGTGCGTCGGTGTCGAAGGAGACGGTCTCGCGGATCACCGACCGGGTGCTTGAGGAGATGGCCGCATGGCAGAACCGGCCACTCGATGAGGTCTACGAGGCGATCTTCATCGCCGCCATCGTCGTCAAGGTCCGCGACGGGCAGGTCGCCAACCGGCCGATCTACGCCGCGATCGGCGTGACCCTGGACGGGGAAAAGGACATTCTGGGGCTCCAGGGCTCCTGACATGGTGAGGTATTCCGTGTGGGGTCAGGGGTTTTTGATTTCGTAGCGCAGGGTGAGGCCGGTGCCGGGGTAGCGGGTTTGGGTGGTGGTGAGGTGCTGGCAGAGCTTGCGGATTGCCGTGGTGGCCCGTGGTGTGTGTGGGGAGCGGGTCCAGGCGGATGGTGAGGTATCCGGGGGTGGTGGTGTCGATGTCGCCGCTGCCGGTGAGCGCCTGGCGTGCCAGGGTGTGGGCTTCCTGGGTGGCGCGGGCGTAGCCGGTGTTCGTGCGGATCTCCCGGGCGAGGATCGTGGCGGTGTTTGAAGGCAGCCATCCTGACCGCGTGGGTGATGAGTTTGGTCTCGGTGTCCAGGACCTGTTGGCCGGATGAGAGTTCTCCCAGCGGGACCCTGACGGGGATCTTCTGGTGGGCGGCTTCTGCCTGGTCCAGTGCGGCTTCGGCGGTAAGGAGCGGGGCGGTGACCGCGTTGCACAGGTGTTGGTGATGATGACTTCGCTGGTGCCTGGCGCCGGGGTCCGCAGCGCGAGCATCGCGGCGTCTGTTCGGGCCAGGATGTGTTTCGTCAACTTTAAGTAGGCCATTTCAGCGCTAAGAATCAGGCCACCTCGGCACGTTTCCAGGCCATTTCAGCTGTTTGGTTATTTCATCAGGGCATTTTTGACCCGGTAGGACTCACCACGGAATTGCAGCAGGCGCCCGTGGTGCACCAGCCGGTCGATGACGGCTGCTGCCATGTTGTCGTCCCCGAACACCGTTCCCCAGCGGGAGAATTCGAGGTTGGTGGTGATGATGAGGCTGCGTTTTTCGTAGCCGTCGGCGATGACCTGGAACAGCAGTCTGGCCCCTTCGGTATCGATCGGGAGGTATCCCAGTTCATCGATGGCCAGGAGCTGGTTTTTGGCCAGGGAAGCGAGCTCCTTGTCCAGCCGGTCCTCGTCCTTGGCCCTGCGCAGCATCATGACCAGGGCGGAGGTGGTGAAGAACCTGGCTGGGATGCCCTGTCGGCAGGCGGCTGCCACCAGGGCGGTGGCCATGTGGGTTTTGCCGGTGCCCACGTCCCCGTAGAGAACCAGGTCCTGGGCCCGGTTGATGAACTCCAGGGATTCGAGGGGTTCGCGGCCGTAGTCCTCGGGGAACCTGACACTGGTGTAGTCGAATCCCGTGAGTGTTTTCAGGGCAGGGAGCCTCGCGGATTTCAGCAACCGCTGGCGGCGTGATTCCTGCCGGGATTCGTGTTCGGCCAGCAGCACCCCGTGCAGGTATTCGCGCTGTTTCGGGGTGCCTTTCTCGGCCCATTCGGTCAACACGCTGCCGGTCAGTGAGGCATGTTTGCCCGCTTCGAGGATGTCCTGGACGGTGATCGGGTTCATGCGACTTCTCCGGTGCTCGTGTTCAGGGTGGTGAAGGTGTCATAGACGCTTAAGTCCACGTTGGCTGCCGCCGGTTCGGTGCCGTGGGCTAACCGGCGGGCGAGCATCCCCAGGGCTGCCATGTCCGGAGTGTCTCCGCGCCGGATCAGCGTGTCGGCGGCGGCCATCGCGGCATCGAAGCCGGCGGACCCGGACGCGGCATCCACCGCGTTGAGCAGGCGGCGACGGTCCGTGGGCGCCGCGGCATCGAGCCAGTCGCGGACCGGGTCGGTGACCAGAGCCCGCAACGGGGAATGGCTCCAGGCTCCAGGCTTGGTCACCAGCAGCGGAACCAGAGACGCGGGGTCGAAGATCGTCTCGGCCTGCCGGCCGAACACCCGGTCAAAGGACCGGACCGGCTCGGAGTGCTCATCGAGGATCTGCACCACGTCGTGGCGCAGCCCCACGGTGAGCATCCGCCCATGGAAGGAGGACCCGGCGGCGTAGGTGTTCCCGTCAATGAGCAGGTTCCCGGTCTTGTCGGCCTTGCGCGATTCGTAGCGCACCGGGTCGAACCCGACTCCGGGCAACTCCAGGGATGAGGCAACGTCGTGGGTGAACAGCTCGCCCAAGGGCAGGCCCTTGCGGTAATGCGTGGTGGTGGCCAACGCGTCGCACCGGGCCATGAGCACCTCGTTCAAGGCCTGCAGGCTGGAGGCCACGGGTTCGGGAACCATGAGGTTACGGCGCAGGAACCCGACCGCGTTTTCCACGTTCCCTTTTTCATGCCCGGAGTACGGGTTGCAGTAGCGGGATTCGGAGCGGTAATGCAGCTTGAACGCCCCGAACAGTTTTGACTCCACGACCTTGGTGCCCACCCGGCGCCCGATGCCGGTGGCGTTATCAAAGACCAGGTGCCTCGGTGCGGCCCCGATGTGCTCGAACACCTTCCGCAGTCCGTGGCAGACGCATTCGGCGGTCTCGCCGCGGTATGCCTGGACGAAGCGCATGTTCGAGAACGGGAAGGTCACCACCAGGATGTGCAGGACCTGCCGGATCCCGGCGATGATCGCCTCTGCCTGCCCGAAGTCGACCTGCGCGGTGCCGGCGGGCCACACCAATTCGGTGAAACCTTCACCAGCGATCCTGTTGCGGGCCGTCCATTTCTTCACGAACCGCTGCACCGGGGAATACGTGCCGGTGAAACCATGCTCGTCCACAAGCCGGCCAAAGACGCGTTTGGCCGTATGCCGCTGCTTGCGGTTCCGGCGCTGGTCCTCGCCGAGCCACGCTTCGATAATGTGCTTGAACCCAGTGAGCACCGAGGCCCCGTGCCGGGCCAGCGGCGCCGGCGGTTCCGGGGAGTAGTTCTCCTGATCGGCGTACTTGGTCACCGAGGACCGGCTAACGCCCAGCCTGCGGGCGATCTCCCGGCCCGGGACTCCCTGGGAGTCCAGCCTTCTGATATTTTCTTGTACGGACATGGGTACCGTCATCTGCTTTCCAGCCCTTCCGGCGCATACGCTTCGCAATGGCAGCGCCGTAAGGAACCTATCTGGGGGTGGCGGGCCCATGTCCCTGACACTCTGGAAGGGCCCCGGCCACCCGGTGATCTCTATCTCCAGGCAAGCTCCCGAAACCATGATTTCGGGAAGAAAAACTGGCCTGATTCTTACCGCTCTTTTGGCCTGAAACGAGCCACCAACTTGGCTCAAATTCGTGGCTGAAACGGCCTACAGATAGTCGATCACACACAGCCAGGACCTGGGTGTTGTGGGCGCGGGCGGCGACTACGTGTTGGTAGGCCTTTTTCTTTTCCGGGTTCGGCACTGACCTTTCGGGGTCATCCCCGGTGCTGGTGTAGGCGTCGTGGGAGTCCAGATCGAAATGGATGCGGGCGTAGCGGAAGTAGTTTTCCTGCCGCCAGCGGGAGCCCATCCGGTAGATCACCTCACCGGCAGGCATCCCCTGATCGGTGGTGAGGATGTGGATCTGCCGGGTCCTCCCGCCCGTGGCGGGGACGATGCGGCTGATCTGCCGCATCCGAAACGCTTCCCCGGTGGCGGCCAGGAGCAGATCAACGGCCGTGTCCGCCGCCTTCCAGGTCCTGGTGTGTCCGTGGGCGTCAACATGGGCGACCTCGGTGAAGCTGTCCTTGGGGATGTCAGCTGTGGCGCCTTTGCGCCAGGTGAGGACGTCAAAGCCAGCCTCGTCCATGTGCTTGAAAAGAGCCGGTGACCAGCCTCCCCGGTCAAAACCGACCAGCACCCGCCGGGAGTCGCCGATGATGGTGCGCAACTGTGGCAGCAGCGCCCGCAGTTCACCGGTCAGGGCGGTGCCGGGTTTGGCCATGACCACCAGCACCGGGGACCCGTGGGCGTCAGAGACCCAGGTTTCCTCGGTCGCCGGGGTCGGGAACTTCAGCCTCGTGGAGTGGACCTTCCCGATCTTCTTCCCGCCCTGGTAGGCGCGGACGTGCCCGTCAACATAGAGAACAGCGGCCAGATCCCCACCCTCACCATCGCCACCATGACTATCGCCGTTTTCTGGGTTCAGGTGGTGGGTGGCGAGGGCGGTGAGCAGGTCCCCGGCCTTGCCGGTTTCGGCCAGGTGGCCGATTTTGCGGCGGATGGTTTTTACTTCCGGGGCCCGGTCCATGCCCAGCACCCGGCCCAGGCCGCGGGGTCGATCCGGGTGGCGCCTTCGGCACGGGGTTCCCCGGCCAGGGCCCGCAGCACAGCGTCAAGGAGCATGGTTTCCAGCCCGTAAAACCCGTCCGGCAACGCCCTGAACGTTGCCTTCGCGCAGGCCAGCAGCCCGGTGGCCTCCAGCGCCGGCAAGGCCAGGAACAGCCCGGCCAACGGCACCCGGGCCGCCGGAGCAAACACCGGGGCCGCGCATTCGAGCAGCCCGGCACGGGCTGCTGCCCGTTCCCCGGAGCGGTCCATCGGCTCCGGCAGCACGGGCAACACCAGCTGTGTTGGCCCCACTGGTGACTCGTCCGTTTCCGCCACGGGTTCCAGGGCAGTGGTCTCTTGGAAGTTCAGGGCGCGCCGGACAGTGTCGGTGGAGACCCCGGCCGCTGCTGCCGTTGTCCGCAGGCTCGCGCCACCGGCGCGGAGGCGGCGGATCTCGGCCGCTTTCTCCCCGGTCAGTACCGTCGGGCCCTTGGGGCCTTTCTTCACCGGCGCCAACGCGGCCACACCCTCACCGGTGACGCTGATTCGCCAGCGGCGCAACGACTCCGGAGTGACACCAAACCCTGCCGCAACCTCGTTGACCCGCGCGGCGCCGGCCCGCACTAACTGCACGGCGGCCAGGCGACGCAGGTCATCCTGGCCGGCATCCCACACCCAGCACAACTGGCCGTTGAGGAAAACCTTGCCGCTCTCGACGTTATTTTCCAACAACGCCGCAGATGCCCCGATCAGCACGGCACCCAGGTCAGCGATCAAGGGAAGGGGCATCTGGGTGAATACTGGCTTCCAAGGGAGCCACCTGCCGTGCGCTTCAGAGCCACCTGCCCAGATCACGGATCGTGTCGTTCAGAGCCACGATTGGCGTGGTTGAGAGCCACCTGAAAAGCTCCTCCCACCATGTGATGGCCACGTGGTGGGAGGAGTACCGGTAATGGTACGGAAGATCAAGGCGAAACTTGTCTTGCAGTTACGAAATCAGGGTTTATCAGGCAGGTCGATCGCCTCGGCGCAGGGCATCGCGCGCAATAGCGTCCAGGCGGTGCTCGATGCAGCGGACCGGCTCGGCGTCGTCTGGGATGACGTCGCGGAGCTGTCGGAAGCCGAGGTGTATGCGGCCGTGTTCCCCGGCCGCGGCGTTCATGAGAGCGTCTTCGCGCAGCCGGACTGGCCCCGGGTTCACACTGAGTTGGCCCGGGTCGGGGTGACGTTGAAGCTGTTGCACCAGGAGTATGTCGACGCAGCGTCCATGGCGCAGGCAACGATGAGCTATGACCGGTTCTGCCGCCTCTATGGCGAACACGCCGCCGTCTCGGGGGCGACGTCAAGGGTCGGGCACAAGGCCGGCCGCAGTATCGAGGTCGACTGGTCCGGACCCACGATGCAGCTGTTGGATCCGACGACGGGTGAGCTGTCGAGGGTGTATTTGTTCGTCGCGTGCCTGCCGTTCAGCCGGTATGCGTTCGTGGAAGCGAGCCTGGACATGAAGCAGGAGTCGTGGCTGCGCGCCCACACGGCGATGTTCGCGTTCTTCGGGGGCAGCGTCCCGCGCCTGGTCCCGGATTATGTTCCGCGGAACATAATCGGGCACCAGGTGCCTCGGTGCGGCCCCAATGTGCTCGAACACCTTCCGCAGCCCGTGGCAGACACACTCGGCG
>NZ_JAMXBG010000018.1:0-106052 GCF_023913835.1 Pseudarthrobacter raffinosi
CAGAGGGAATCGTCGTGCGCTTGAACGCCCGCATCCGCTTCGCGGCCCAGCCGTTCTCCGCCATGATGACCGCCACAGTTCCCACCGATACCCCGATGCCGGCGGCGGCAAGTTTCGTATGGACCATACGGTGCCCGAAACACCCGTCGGAGGAATCGAACATGACCTTTACGTGTTCTGTCAGCTCCCGATGCCGGGTCGCCGTCGGGGACTCTTCCGCGGCCAGCCACCGGTAATACGACGCCCTGGAAATACCCAGCCGCCCGCACATCCACTGGACGGGGAACTGCGCGTTCTTCTCCTGAACAAGGCGGTAGAGATCCTCTACCGTTGTTCTCTGGCGAAGAACGCTGAAACTTTTTTTAGGAAGTCATTTTCTCTCTCGACTTCACGCAGCCGGGCTTCCAATGCCCTGTATCTCGCCGGATCCACCGGATCATCCGGTTTGCCCCCGCCCTCCGATTGGCCCTCATTATGCAGCCGCACCCACCGCTTCAGGGCGGTTACAGAAATCCCCAGCTCCGGCGCAACCGAAGCCGGCGAACGTCCCGAGGAAATCACCAGCGCAACGGCATCAGCCTTGAACTCATCGGAATAGGTTGGTCGAGCAGACATGGGCACAATCCTTTCAAACTGTGTCTCACATCAGTAGTACACCTCAGAGAAGCCCTGAATAAGTTTGCGTGAAAACAAATTAAGTAGGTGGGCCCGCCATTCTAGAAGACCTGAACGGCGGAACAGGAGGGTGGTGATCGTCGGAACAACCCTGGCCGCGGACTCTAGGCCCGTCGGGCGCTCGTTCTCCGGCAGCCGTTCGCTGCGGGGCGGCCGAACGACAGGGGCCGGACAACTCAGTTCTGTGGCTAGCGCCCGAAGGGCCCTGGTCACGGGAAATGGCCGAAAAGTAAGGCGAGAAGGTGGCTTTTGCGCGCTACGAATGGGACCTGCCCACCGGAACTCCCTACTGACCGAAAAACACATACTTTTGCCGGAGCTCATTGCACCAAATGACGCCTCAGCCTACCCCTTTCTAGGTGCGTGGGTCAGTAGTCGATTTTTCCGATTTTTTGTGGTGAAAACCTACAAGATTTGAAACTGATTTGATGCATTCCGGCGATAAATTTGTAGGATTCATCAACGAGTTACCATTACTGCCCCACGCACCTAGACGTCCTCCACGCCCCCCTGCTAATTCCTGGCGCGCCGATAACGGCCTTTCGTTAACCTAAGAGCGCCGGGGTGCCAGTTCTATTCGCAAGGGTCACCGTCACTGCGAACCAGGTTCAGGGCTTGGGCTTCCATAGGTCCAAGTCTGACCAACGGGCGGGAAAGCCCATACTCACATCTGGTGAGATGAGTTCGGAACCGTCCGGTGCTTGAAGCTTGATGTCGAGTTTTCTGATTTGCGTCTTGAAGGTCAGGTGCCAGTTTGTGCCACTCGTGTGAGATCTGAGCATGAAGGCCAGGACGGCGGCGTAGATATAGAGCCTTTGATGCGCTTTGGGCGTGACCGTGAAGCCGGGTTCGAGCAAGTGCGCCAGGAGCTCGCTGGCAGTGTCGTGTTCGCGGAGTGAGAGTGGCCTTTTGAACGCGCGGTTGAAAAGACGCGAGCCGTGGGCGCACGTGTTTCGAAAATCCACCATCATACGCAACACCGCACCGAAGCGGCTGGGGTGGGCGAATCCGAACATGCGGGCGACCGAGCGCGCGTCCGGGGTCTGCATGAGGTCGTAGAGGAATGGCAAATTTCCGAAGCTCAACACTTCAGTGACGGCGCAGATGGGCACATCTTGTTCCGGGTATTTCAACAGGTGGTGCTTGATGAAGTCCTCGTCTTCTGCACCGGAAGTAACAGCTTCCCGCCAGGTCTTCGTCCATGCGTCAAACTTTGTGTGCTCGCCGGCTGCTTTATCGCAGCTTTGCGCATCCAAAAATTCTTTGGATGCGTGAGCTGCCACGTTCTTCGAGGCGAGCGTATGGGCGATGGCCGCCCTCAAGCGCACCTCGAATTCAAGCAGGCCTTCCTGGCAGATTCGGGCCAACTTGAAGTCGAATGCTTCCAGCTTCACGACGTGCTCGATGCTCGCACTAGGTGCGTGGGTCAGTAGTCGATTTTTCCGATTTTTTGTGGTGAAAACCTACAAGATTTGAAACTGATTTGATGCATTCCGGCGATAAATTTGTAGGATTCATCAACGAGTTACCATTACTGACCCACGCACCTAGGTATGTAGTCGTCTGACCGGTACTGGTGCAGGCGAGCATCGATCTTGTCCGGCGGGAGCAGCCTCCGGAAGACGTATCGGTACGCGCCGGAGCGGAAGTAGCCGACGCGTGTGAGGAAGTTGAGCGCCTCGGCGCGGTCAGGAATCGCGAGGCCACGGTCTTCGAGCTGTTGAAGCAGCTCCTCGCGCTCTTTGAATTCCTTCGTATACTCCACGCTGCATCGATTGTCGCACAATGAAAATCGCCCCCTTGAGCCGAGGCTCAGAGGGGGGCGATGTCTGATAAATAGAATCTAACACATTCATCGCGCTAGGCGGGTGGTATGAGCGTCGTTTGAAAGCAGAGAACATACGCACGGAGTGCTGCCGAAGCAGGAGCGCCAGCACATGTGAATACGTGAGACTTGGGCAGTCAAGCTACAGAATGGCGGGCGACACTGCAGGAGGAGGGCTCCCCGCTTGCTTGGCTTGGCGCAGGTACTGGTAAACGGTCTCCCTGCTAATCCCGTAATCATGAGCAAGAACGACTTTCGGAACCCCGCTGCGTAGCAGTTCGGTGAGTTGTGGCCTGGCTGTGTCCCTGCCGGATGCCTTGTCGGTGAAGACGCGGTCCAGAACCTGGCCTTCGAGCTGGCGTTTCTCGTTTTGGTCCAGAGTGCTTACTCGTACGTACCCGATTCGCTGTCCAGCCACCTATGCCTCCACCCATCGTTCTGTCAGGTTGAGTTCTAGGCTCGCTCGAGAAGAAAGTCAAGGCTTCGGAACCTCGTTCGTCAGGTTGGGGTGTACTTGAGTTGACGTACCAAGGCGCCCGGGGGCGTCGGATTAGAAACTCATCTTTCGTTCTGATCGGTACCGGCCGGTACTGCGAGATGTACTTGGCGCAGATTTGCGAGAATCTGATCGGTGAGTGCTTCGATGCCGCCTTCGGATGTCACGGTCATTCCGGCTTCGGCTGTTTCAAGGGTCTCGAGTGTCTCCAGTTGTGAGGTGAGGAGGGATGGAGGCATGAAGTGTCCTGGGCGCTGGACCAGCCGCTCCTTCAGTATCGAAGGGTCGACCTTTAAGAGGATGAACCTGGTGGAGGGAGCGGCTTCGCGGATGGCGTCGCGGTAGGCGCGTTTGAGGGCCGAGCAGGCAACGACGATCCCGTGCGGGTGCTGGGCGGCGAGTTCTGCGCCGACCAGGCGTAGCCAGGGCCATCTGTCTTCATCTGTGAGCGGTATGCCAGCTGTCATCCTTTCGACGTTCGGCAAGGGGTGCAGGTCGTCAGCGTCCTTGAAGGTTGCCCCGAGCCGGGCTGCCAGTGCGGCGCCGACGGCAGTCTTGCCTGCGCCCGAGACGCCCATGACGACGATGGGGCTATGCACTACAGCGTTCCTTGTTGTGCTGTTCCTGCGGGGATCGGCGCCAGCCGGGTCACTACGACGGGTTTTTCCAGCAGGCCTTCGAGGGAGACGTTCAGGCGTTTGACCGGTTCACCTTGGCCGTGGGCGTCGAGCAGCGCAGCTGATTCCCATTTTTCGATCATGAGGATCTGGTTGTTTGGGGCTTCGTGTATCGCGTAGAGCAGGCAGCCGGGTTCCTGGTGCACTTCGCTGATTGCGGGGGAGAGGGCGGCGACGACCTGGTCGAAGGCGCCTTCCTTGGGGCTGAAAGCAGCGGTGACGACGATGGTCATGGTGAGGTTCTCCTTGCTTTGAGGGTGCCTTTGAGGGCGTGGGAGGGTCCTTGGGGGACGCGGCGCGGACCGGCGGTCGAAGTCCGTCGGTCCGCGACGAACATCCGCAGGGTGTCCTTCAGACTTAGCTGAGTGTGGCCGGGTTTCCCGGGGTCCACGTCTCAAGGGCAAGGGCCTCGGTTTCGCGTCGCAGTTCGAGGGCCTGGGCGAGCGAGTCGTCCATGATGACGTCTTCCCAGCGGACGATCCCGCCCTTGGATACGTCATTGCGCAGTTCCACGTGGTGGGCCAGCGCGACCGGCAGCGCACCGGTAGTGACGGAGTGCTTCGCGGAAACGAGTTGGCCCCACACGGTGTATCCGCCTTCGCCGTCAAGGAATTCACCGGCTTTAAGGTCTTTCTTGGCGGTGGCTACAACGTCGCCGAAGAACCCGATGGGCGATCCCGTGGGGATTCCGCGGAGGACGGCGTTGGCTATGGATACGTTCAGTTCCAGGCCGACGTAGTGGTAGGGGCGGTACGAGGCGGCGTACTGGCCGGTGGGGTCCGGGTGCCAGGGGTATTCGTTGAAGCAGCCGGAGACGTAGGCGTTGGTGGCTTTCACGACGACGAAAACGCCTTCCTGGGTGTTATGGGGGATCCAGGTGCCGTCGCGGTTAACACTGGACATGACGTCGACAGTGCCTTCGTGTGCGAGGGCTCCTCCGACGTCGGCGGGGCGGCAGATTGAGGCGATTTCCTCCACGTCTCCCGGCGTGAACGTCAGCCCGGTGTCAGAGGGGACCAGTCCTGCCCCGTTGGCGACGGCGGCCATCTCGATGGCGGCCTTGGTGCCGTCCCGGAAGGAGGTGTGCATGTTGGGGTTCAGCTGCCCGGAATCAGTGAGCTCCTTGGAGAATTCCCAGTTCTCCCACACGTTATCCGGGTTCATCTCGTGATAGTGCTCAAGGAATTTGGCGCCCTTGCCGGCGCAAACGACGTCGAATCCGCTGGTGCGGGCCCAGTCGACAAGTTCCATAATGAGGGCCGGCTGGTCGCCGTACGCCATCGAGTAGACAACACCGGCTGCTTCTGCCCGCTTGGCAAGAGCGGGCCCTGCCAACGCGTCGGCTTCAACCGTGACCATGATGACGTGCTTTTTCGTTTCAATGGCACGCAGCGCATGCTTGACACCAACGATGGGGTTGCCGGTGGCTTCCACGATGATGTCAATGTCGACGTCGAAAAGCTCGTCAGCGTTGGCCACGATCGCAGTGGACCGATCCCTTAGAGCGGTTGCTATGTCGGACGCGATCTGGTCTTTGGGCCATCCAACGAGATCGAAAGCACCTTCAGCGCGCTTGACGTTGATATCTGCGATGGCGACGACGTGGATGCCCGGAATGTTGTTTGCCTGGGCCAGGTACATCGTCCCGTAGCGCCCGGCGCCGATCAGGCCGACCCGGATGGGCTTTCCGTCGGCCTCACGCTGGGACAGAAGTTTATGCAGATTCATGGGTTGCCTTTCAAGGGATACGGCACTGTTCCGGAAGGGATGCGGGCTGGTCTGGGATTGACCGCAGCTTTTGGGGCTCTACTTTTAACCTTGCGGCTTGCTGCCCTAGGTAATGAGGCTGCAGAACAAGCGGGACTGAACTAAGGTAAAATAAGTGGAACCGGTACACTTTTATTTCACAGGGATAGGCCCAAGGTCAAGCCCTAGGGTAAAAAGGTTCCCAGATGTCCAGGAAGTGCCAGGCAAGGAGTAGGCGTGCAGAAACAACCGACCATCCGCGATGTTGCCCAGGCGGCCGGGGTGTCCGTTGCAGTCGTCTCCCGGGTGCTGAACCCGGGGTCAGGTCCCGTCGCCGCAGCTACCCGCAGCAGAGTTAACGACGTGATGAAGAACCTGGGCTATCACCCCCGCACGGCAGCCAGGGAGCTCAAGTACGGTCCGCCTACTACCCTGGGGCTGCTGCTCGCGGATGTCTCCAACCCCTTTTTCGCCCGCCTTGCCGACCAGGTGGTGCAGGAGGCGCACTCGCGCGGAATCCAGGTGCTGCTGATGACCACGCAGGAGGATGACCAGTTGGAGTCAGAGCGTCTGGGGACCCTGATCGAGCGCAGGGTCAGTGGGATTATCGCGACGCCGACCGGCAACAACGTGGCGATCTGGAAGCAGCTTCAGGACCTGGGGACTGATGTGGTTTTTGTCGACCGTTCAATACCGTCGCTTCCTGAGGTTGACGTTGTGAGCATCGACAACTTTGAATCTGCCCGGTCCGCTACAGCGCTGCTGGCGGCGCATGGCCACCGCCGCATCGGAATCATTTCCGGACCGGCGTCCTCCACCACCGGACGGGACCGAATTGCCGGCTACCGGCAAGCCATGGAAGCAGCCGGCCTCGAACAGGACGAACTCCTCATCCGGCACGCCGCGTTCCGCGGCCCGGCCGGAGGAGATGCGGCATCGGCGCTGCTCAGCATCGAGGACCCGCCCACGGCTCTGGTGGTAGCAAACACCGCACAGGTAACCGAGGTTCTGCGGCGCCTCTCCCACGCCGGAATCGACATCCCCGGGACGCTGTCCGTCATCGTTTTCGACGATTCTCCCTGGACCGAACTCATGACCCCGGCCCTGACAATTGTCAGGCAACCCATAGATCTGCTCGCCCGGCACTCCGTGCAACTGGCCCTGGCCAACACCCAGGGAAAATCGTCGGGAAAACCCACCGTCATACGGGTCGCCGCCGAACTGGTCGAGCGGTCCAGCGTTGCCCGGCTGCAGTTCTCGAAGTAACTTCAGACTTAGATCCGACTCAAAAGGTTTACAGCCGCGCCCGGCCCGTGGTACAAAAGTGTACCGGTTCCACTGGGCACCGCGATCTTCCATCCTGGCGCGGCGAAGTCGAGGACAACGGGCCTACGGGCCAGCAGCTCTAGAAGTCCAATTCGGATCGTATGAGGAGAATGCCATGACCACAGCACGTGAAATTATGACCGGCGGCGTTGAATGCATCGGTGAAAACGAATCGCTGGAAGCGGCCGCTCGGAAGATGAAGGAGCTGAACGTCGGCGCCCTGCCGATTTGCGGGGAGGACAACCGGCTTAAGGGCATGATCACGGACCGCGACATTGTCATCAAATGCTTCGCGGAAGGTGGTGACCCGCGAACGGCAAAGGCCGGGGATTTTGGCCAGGGCAAGCCGGTGACCATCGGTGCGGACGCTTCCATCGAGGAAGCGATCAGGACCATGGGGGAGCACCAGGTGCGTAGGTTGCCGGTCATCGACGGCCACGACCTGGTTGGCATTCTCAGCCAGGCAGACATTGCCCGGAACTACCCCGAGGACAGGGTCGGGGAGCTTGTCGAGCTCATCTCTTTCTACTGAATCGACGCCTGACAAACAGAAAGGGGACGACGGCGGGCGCCTCCCGCCGTCGTCCGACTAGCATGCAGGTACCTTTAGACCGATGGATCTGATTTCCGTTCAGGGACGACCCAGGACAGACGTTCTGCATCTTGGACGCTGTCCTTGGCAGTTCGATCTTCCTCGATGTCCCCCGCACGTTCGGGCGGTTGCCAAACCGGCGCCGGAGCTCCAGCATTGAGTGCATGGGCATCGATCCGGAGGCAGTGGCGCAACGGTGGGTTAGGGCCTTGTCGTTACATGACTTGGAAGCCGCGGTGGATTGCTTCGATAGGGCCTACATTGACCAAGCTCCCGCGCGACGCGGGGAATCCGTCCAAGGCCAAGACGCTGTGCGGCGAAATCTCGAGAAACTGCTCAGGGACCTGCCTGACCTCACGGCGAAGATTGTCCGGACGGTGTCGGACGGCGACGAGGTGTGGATGGAGTGGGGCCTGCAGGGAACCCGCCGGGACGGGACGGTCATGGAGTTCGTGGGGGTCAACATCTTCCAAGTCTTGGACGGCAGGTTCCGCGCCGGCCGGATCTATACGGAAGTTGTGCGCGACGCTGGTGGCATTGAGGCGCAGATTGACCGTATGACCAAGGGGACGTCGTAAGCCCGTCCTCCCGGACGGATTTTCTGCTTCTGCGGACGTCAGCCGACCGCAGCTTGCATATGAGGGGCTATGCCGAGCGAAGCCGGTGCAGAGGTGGTCACCCAAGCCCGCCGCCACGGAGTAGATTTTCACTCCGGTGTCCGACACAGCGCGCGCCAACACGGTTACAGTGCTGACGGAGGCCGCACGAAGGAACAGCACCATACCGGCCCAATGAGGAGCATTTCCGCCGTGACCCTGAATATACCGATCCCGCAACAACCCACGCACGCGATTGTCGCCGAGCTCCGCGCGGTTCTCGAAGGGACCGCGGATGACTCCTCGCTGGCACGGGCGCAATACGCCACCGATGCCTCCAACTACCGGGTGGTTCCCGAAATCGTGGTGCTTCCCAGGACCCGCCGGGACGTCGAGGAGGCAGTGGCAATCGCACGGAAGCACCGCATGCCAGTGACCGTGCGCGGCGGTGGCACCTCCTGCGCCGGGAACGCGATCGGCCCGGGCATGGTCCTGGACGTTTCGCGTTACATGAACCGCATCCTTGCTATCGATCCCGAAGCGGCCACCGCGGTTGTGGAACCCGGGGTGGTGCTCAGTGACCTTCAGAATGCGGCCGCCCCGTTTGGGCTGCGGTTCGGTCCGGACCCTTCGACAGCTATGCGCTGCACTCTCGGGGGCATGATCGGAAACAACGCCTGTGGACCGCACGGACTCTCCTACGGGCGCACCGCGGACAACGTTGTGTCAATGACCTGGCTGACAGGTTCGGGTGACATTGTCACCGCAGGCTCCGGCCCGCACGCCTTGGAGGCCGTGCCGGGGCTGGCAGCCTTCGTGGCGGAAAACATGGCCGTCTTGAGGACCGAATTCGGGCGATTCGGTCGACAGATCTCGGGTTACTCCCTGGAGCACCTGCTCCCCGAGAAGGGCCAAAACCTCGCGGCTGCCCTGACCGGCACAGAAGGAAGCTGCGGGGTGATCCTCGAGGCAGAACTCAGGCTGGTTCCGCAGGCGGTGGCCCCTGCCTTGGCTGTGCTTGGCTACGCGGATATGGCCACCGCGGCCGACGATGTTCCGGCGCTGCTCCCTTTTCGCCCACTGGCACTGGAAGGGCTGGACGCGAAGCTCGTCGACGTCGTGCGGCGGGCTCACGGCCCGGCCAGTGTCCCGGCGCTTCCCGCAGGAGGCGGCTGGCTGATGGCCGAGATTGGCGGCGCCACGGCTGAAGAAGCCATCGCGTCAGCCGAACATCTGGTCTCCGCCTCCAGTGCTGATGCTGCCATCGTGCTGCCGGCCGGCCCTCAAGCCACCCGCCTCTGGCAGATCCGGGCGGACGGGGCCGGACTGGCCGGCCGCACCGCTTCAGGTCAGCAGGCGTGGCCGGGATGGGAAGACTCTGCCGTGCCTCCGGAGAGGCTGGGCAGCTACCTGCGCGGCCTGGAACAACTGATGGATGAGGAAGGGCTTTCCGGCCTGGCTTACGGTCACTTCGGTGACGGGTGCGTGCACGTCCGCCTCGACTTCCCGCTGGACAGCGACGGGGTGCTCATGCGCCGCTTCCTCGAGCGCGCCGCGGCCCTGGCAGTCGCGCACGGGGGATCGCTCTCGGGTGAGCACGGCGACGGCAGGGCGCGTTCCGAACTGCTCCCCACCATGTACAGCCCCGCAGCGCTTCGGGCCATGAGCGATTTCAAGGCTCTTTTTGACCCGGAGGACATGTTCAACCCCGGCGTCGTAGTCCGGCCGTCGCCCCTCGACGCTGACCTGCGCCGACCCCAGGCACTGTCCCTGCGCGCCAGTGACGGATTCGCCTTCGCCCACGACGACGGCGACATCACCAAAGCCGTGCACCGCTGCGTAGGGGTCGGAAAATGCCGCGCGGACCTGGGCCCACAGGGCGGTTTCATGTGTCCGTCCTACACCGCAACCCGCGAGGAGAAAGACTCCACCCGCGGCCGGGCCCGGGTACTCCAAGAGATGCTGAACGGCGGTGTGGTGACTCTAGGCTGGTCCTCACCGGAAGTGCATGACGCGCTCGACCTCTGCCTCAGCTGCAAAGCCTGCGCCAGCGACTGCCCCACCGGCATCGACATGGCCATGTTCAAGTCCGAAACCCTGCACCAGTCCTACAAGGGACGAATACGCCCGCTGAGCCACTACACGCTGGGGCGCCTTCCCCAGTGGCTGCGCCTCTCCGCCCCGGCGGCACCCCTGGTCAACCTCGCCGGACGCCTTCCGGTGCTGCGCAAGACCATCATGGCGCTCATGGGGGCCGACCTCCGCCGGTCCCTTCCGCCGCTGCCCCGTGCTCCGTTCAGACGAACGCAAGAAGGCCGGAACCGCAGCCATGGCCGGAAAGGGGGACACAAAGTCCTGCTTTGGGTCGATTCGTTCTCCGACGCACTGGCGCCCGAGGTGGCGCGCGACGCCGTCGAAGTTCTCGTGGCCGCAGGCTGCGATGTCGAGCTTGCCGGCCCCGGTGCATGCTGCGGACTGACTCTCATCTCCACAGGCCAGCTGACGGCCGCGAAAGCGAAGCTCCGCGCAACGGTAGACCTCCTTCTGCCGCACGTCCGGGACGGCCGGACGGTGGTTGGTCTCGAGCCCAGCTGCACCGCGACGCTGCGCTCGGACCTGGTGGAACTCCTGGCCGACGATCCCCGCGCCGCGGAAGTGTCAGCTGCCGTGAGAACTGTCGCTGAACTCCTGGCCGGGATCGGGTGGACTCCACCGCTCGCCGTGGAAAAGCTCCTCGTTCAGCCGCACTGCCACCACTATTCCGTCATGGGTTACGCGGCCGATGAAGCCCTGCTGACAGCCATGGGATGTGACGTCGAAACGTCAGCCGGCTGCTGCGGACTGGCTGGCAACTTCGGCATGGAAAAAGGGCACTACGACGTGTCCGAGAACATCGCCCGCAGGGGGATTCTCGCCAAGGCGGAGGCCCTTCCCGATCACGGCATCATGGCCGACGGCTTCTCCTGCCGCACCCAGGTCCGCGACCTGGCCGGGCTGGAGAGCCGGCACCTGGTCCAAGTCATCGCCGACGCCCTGCGCGCCGGGCGGCGACAGGCTTCGGACCACAGCGGGGGTGCGACCGGCGGGAACGAGGACGGCGGCGGAAGCCCGCCAGCTAGGATTCAGGTGTGAAAGCAGATGCGTTTGCGGTGACGGGATGAGCGAGGACGCCGCGAAAGAGTTTAGGCGCCCTCCCACCGCTCAAGCTTTCGTCCTTGCCGAGCTGCGGCGCGCAATCATCGCGGGGGACTTCCTGCCCGGTGAGCCGCTCCGTCAAAACACGCTCGCCGAGCGGTTCGGCGTCAGCAGGGTTCCCGTCCGCGAAGCATTCAAGGTCCTCGAAAGCGAGGGCCAGGTGGTCTACGAGCCGCACCGCGGGCACAAAGTCGCCAGCCTGTCGCTCACGGACCTCCTGGAGGTCTACCGGCTCAGGCAGTTGTTGGAAGCGGAGGCCGCGCAGGCTGCTGTCAGAAACCGGAGTGACGGTGTACTCGCAGCGATGAGGGCGTCCGCCCGTGACGTTGAAGCGGCCAGCGCGGCCGGTGATCTGCTGAAGATGACCGAGGCGAACCGGCGGTTTCACTTCGAACTGCTGGCAGCGGCCCAGATGCCGCGCCTGGAGCGGATCGTTCAGGTCCTGTGGGATGCGACCGAGGCCTACCGGTTCGTCTACTACGGGGCGGAACACAATCGGGCCACAGTGGAACGCGAACACGCCGGCATCGTCCAGGCCTATGCGGACGGGGACGTCGGGCTGCTCGTCGCCCTGATGGACGAACACCGCGAGCATGCCGTGGACGCCCTCCGCACGTTCTTGGAAGCCCCGAGCCGCCCATAACGTAACGATTGTGTGACGCCGGTTACAGTTCGGGGTGATATTGGATACATTATCCAAATGGTCTTTCAATTAACCGCAATGGTGCGGATTTCTACCCATGAGTGACGCGACCCTCCACACGGATGTGGCCTCCGTGAACGACTGGCTCGGGTTGAACGGCGCCCGCGTCCTGGTGGCCGGCGCCGGCGGAATCGGGAGTGCCTGCATTGGGGAGTTCGTGGCAGCCGGGGCGAGCGTACTCGCGGTTGACCGCGACGAGTCCCGGCTGGCTGCCCTTGGTCCGGGCGTGGCCACCAAACGGGTTGACCTCACGTCCACGGAGGGCTGTGAGGATGCCGTTGCGTCGGCCCAGGAACGGCTCGGCGGACTGGACATCCTGGTGCACTCCATTGGCGTCAACCACCGGGTGCCGATTCTCGAAACCGCGGATGAGGACTGGAACCGTATCCTCGAGCTCAACCTCACCAGCGCCTTCCGACTCGGCCGCGCAGCCGGCCGCGTCATGGTCGAGGCCGGCTTCGGGCGCCAGATCTACTGCTCGTCGGTCTCCAGCCTCCTGGCGCACCCCGACCACGGCCCCTACGCGGCCAGCAAGGGCGGCATCAACCAGCTGGTCCGGGTCATGGCCCGCGAGTGGGCCGCCCACGGAGTAACGGTGAACGCCATCGCCCCCGGCTACGTGGACACTGAACTTACCAGGATGCATCTGGATCGCCCCGGGGTTCGCGAACACTACACCTCAATGGTCCCCGCCGGCCGGCTCGGGACGGTGGATGACCTCACCGGTCCTGTGCTCTACCTGTCTTCCCGGCAGGCGGCGTTTGTCACCGGTCATGTCCTGTACGTGGACGGGGGCAGGACCCTTGTGTGAATCGAACCACCTTGGAGCCGGATCCAACGCTTCCGGGCTGGGCGGCCGCTTCCCGCTCCTCATGCCGCATGAACTCTCGAACCAGCAGCGCGATCTGTACGGGGTCATCGCCGGCCCACCGAGGGGAAACGGGCCGTTTTCCATTGTCGACGAAAACGGACGCCTCAGCGGCCCCTTCAACGCGCTGCTGTACTCGCCCGCGATCGGAAACGCGGTACAGGCCCTGGGCGCCGTCCTGCGCTTTGACGGGTCGCTGCCGGCCCGCACCCGGGAGCTGGTGATCTGCGCCGTCGCCGCCGAGCTGGAGTCCGCCTACGAGTGGTACGCGCACAGCCTGGTCGCCACGACCGTTGGCATCAACGGCACCGAGCTGAAGCAGCTGCACGACGGCGATGTCCCGGACACCTTGTCTGCGGACGAAAGCGCGGCGCTGAGTTTGACGCGTTCCCTGTTGCGAGGCACCGCCGTTGACGAGGACGTGCATGCTGCCGCCCTTGAACACTTCGGACACGGTGGCATTACGGAGCTTTCGGTGCTGGTGGGCTATTACCGCCTGCTGGCAGGCATCCTCGCCGCCGGAGATGTTCCCGTTCCACCAGCCGCCGCCGGAGAACCCCTGCACCAGGCCACTTGACCGCCAAGCCAATTGACGCCCACCCAGCCAACAGCATGATCAAAAACAGGGAGATACAACCATGATTGCTATGAACATCACTGCCCGGAGGCGCATGCGCCGCCTGTGCGCAGCAGCTGTCCTTGTACCGGCAGTTTTCCTTTCCGCGTGCGGCAGCCCCGCCCCCAGCAGCGGCGGCGGTGGCGGCGGCGGGGGCACAGCCGGCCAGGGAGGCATGTTGTCCATCGCGACGGGCGGCACCGGCGGGGTCTATTATCCGTTGGGCGGCGGCTTTGCAACTGTGATCCGGGACAACATCAAGGGCTATGACGCCACG
Source organism: Pseudarthrobacter raffinosi (assembly GCF_023913835.1). Classification (NCBI taxonomy): domain Bacteria; kingdom Bacillati; phylum Actinomycetota; class Actinomycetes; order Micrococcales; family Micrococcaceae; genus Pseudarthrobacter; species Pseudarthrobacter raffinosi. The sequence goes on from NZ_JAMXBG010000018.1 coordinate 13,593, forward strand.
GTGCAGGAAACCAACGCTTCCGTGGACAACATGTTGCTGCTCGAGAACGGGTCCGCACAGCTCGCCTTCTCAGTGGGCGACGTGGTGTCCGATGCCGTCAAGGGCGAGGGCAAATTCGCGGGAAAGCCCCAGGAGGTCTGCTCCCTTGGCAACATCTACAACAACTTTATGCAGGCCGTCACCGTAAACGACAAGGGAATCCAGAACGTCAAGGACATGGCGGGCAAAGTCATCTCGGTCGGCGCGCCCAGCTCCGCCACCGAGGTAGCGGCGCTGCGCATCCTTGAGGCCGCCGGAATTGACCCGAAGTCGGGCATCCAGCGCCGCCAACTCGGCGCGGCGGAGACCGTCGCTGCGCTGCGCGACGGAACGATCGACGCCGGATTCTGGTCCGGAGGGCTGCCCACCGGCGCGCTGATCGACCTGGCCGGCGACGGCGACATGAAGCTGCTTTCAATCGGGGAGTACGCCAAACCCCTTGCGGAGAAATACGGCGCCTACTACGTGGAGCAGGACATCCCGGCCAACACCTACGAAGGACAGACCGAGGCGGTCCCGGCGATCGCTTCGCCGAACATCCTGGTCGCCAGCAAGAAAATGGACAAGCAGCTCCAGCAGGACATCACCACCGCACTCTTTGACAACAAAGAGGCCTTGATCAAGGTCCACCCCGCAGCCGGCGAGATGGATAAGGCCACCGCGGGGAAGGTTGAGTTCGTGGACGCCTGCCCAGGTTCGAAGGCGTACTTCGACAAGTCCGGAAGCTAGCACCCCATGCGTAAGCCAGCCGCCGCCGTCGTCGGTCTCGTTTGCCTCGGCATGCTGGGAGCAGGCGGGATTGCCGTGGCCGGCGCGCCGATGGAATCCCACCGTCCCCGCGCCGTCGTGATCAGCAACGACGGCGGCGTGCTGGCCAGCATTCCCCTTGCCGGGGACACGTTCGCAGTGAGCTACCGCAACTCCATCTACGGCACCGTCGCTGAAGAGCGGTACACCGTCCAGGAGGACGGCAGCTACCGCCTGGTGCAGCTGGCCGCCGATCAGCTGGCGGTGCTCGAAGAGTACTACGCCGTCCCCGGGCCGCCGTCCGCGGCCGGGGAAGGCGACCGCAGGGAGTGGGTGGCGGACCCAGATCCGGGGCACCCTGCGGAGTTTGGCCGGCTGTCGCTGGCAGCAACTGATCTGGGCCTCCGCACCGTGTACGTTCCGGGCGCTCCGCCGCTTGAACTATGGAAGTTAGTCGAAGACAGCGACCCGTTCGTTGTGCTATCCCTCAAGGAGACCCCATGACCGAGAACCCCAACGGCAACGGCGCCGTTCAGGCACGCACGTCGCCTGAGCCCCCGGGGCGCACCGGACGGAGGAACGCGGATGACGGTGTCACCGCCGACCCCAGGGACAAGGAAGCGGTGATCGATGAAGAGGCGCTGATCGCGGAGTTTGAGGCTGAAAAGCCTGCCCGCCACCTGAACGGGAAACCCGGCATCGCGGTGAAGGCCATCGGCGTGGCATTGTCCTTGTTTGCGCTCTATTGGGTCTTCAATCCCATGCCCACCCAGTTCTACCTGCCCGCGTTCCTGATGGTCGGGCTGCCCATGACGTTCCTGGTCTACCGCGGGTGGGGCCGCTCGGCTGCCGCCAAGGCGTCCGGACGTTCTGACAACCCCCACATACTTGACTGGCTGCTTGCCGCAATCGCGGTCGTTCCGTTCGCGTACATCATCTCGGACTGGGACAGCTTCTTCCGCCGCGCGATCACGCCGACCTACCTTGATCTGATCATGGGCGTGATCGCCATCCTGGTCACCCTGGAGGCATCCCGCCGGACGGTGGGCATCCTCGTTCCGCTGGTCGTGGTCGGCTTTTTCGCGTATGCGGCGTTCGGTTCGTTCGTCCCTGCCCCCTTCAACACGTCCTCCTTCAACTGGATCCGACTTGTTGGCCACAACGTCATGGGGACGCAAGGCCTGTTCGGGGTTCCCACCGACGTTGCGGCGTCGTACATCATTCTTTTCACCATCTACGGCGCCGTCCTGGGCGCCTCGGGCGCCACCAAATTCTTCATCGACCTCTCTTTCTCTGCCTTCGGACAGTCAAAGTCGGGTCCCGGCCGGACCGTGACCCTCGCGGGTTTCCTGCTGGGCACCGTGTCGGGTTCCGGCGTCGCTACCACCGTAACCCTGGGCGGCATCTCCTGGCCGCTGCTGCGCAAGGCCGGCTACCCGAAGGAACACGGCGGCGCCATCCTGGCCGCTGCCGGTATCGGCGCCATCATGTCCCCGCCCACGCTCGGCGCCGCAGCCTTCATCATCGCCGCGTTGCTTGGAGTCTCGTACCTGCAGGTGCTCATCTGGGCCACCATTCCCACGGTCCTCTACTACTTCGGCATCATCCTCGCCATCGAAATGGACGCTCGGCGGTTCAAGACCAAGGCGGTGGAGCTGGACGTCAAGCCGGCCGGCAAACTGCTGCTGCGGTTCGGATACCACTTCAGCTCCCTCCTTGCGATCGTGGTGTTCATGGCCATGGGCATGACCCCGTTCCGGGCCGTGGTGTTCGCCACCGCGCTCGCATTCGTGCTCAGTTTCCTGGATCGCCAATCCTGGCTGACGCCCAAGCGGATCTGGGACGCGCTCGCCACGGGCGCCATGGGCGCCCTGTCCGTGATCCCGGTCATGGCGGCCGCCGGCCTCATCGTGGGAATCATGACCCTCACCGGCCTGGGCCTGAAGCTCGCGAACATCATCGTGGACTTTGCCGGCGGCAGCCTGCTCCTGACCGCCATCTTCTCTGCCATCTCCGTCACCCTCCTGGGACTTGCGGTGCCGGTAACGGCAAGCTTCATCATCTCGTGGGTGATTATCGGACCCGCCCTGCAGGATGTCGGCGTTCCCGCTTTCGCGGCTGCGATGTTTATCTTCTACTACTCGGTCCTCAGCGAGGTGTCACCGCCCACCGCGCTGTCCCCGTTCGCGGCGTCGGCCATCACCGGCGGCAGACCGATCAAGACGATGTGGCTGACCTGGCGGTACACACTGTCGGCGTTCCTGGTCCCGTTCATCTTTGTCCTGTCCGACGACGGCGTCGGGCTGCTGCTGCAGGGCAGTCCAGGATCGATTGCACTGGCATTCACCGTCTCACTGCTGGCGGTGGCCTCCCTTGCCGTGGCAACCGGGGCCTGGCTCTTCGGCCCGGCCCGCTGGCCCGAACGGGTCCTGCTGGGCGTCGGGTCACTGCCGATGCTGGTCATGGAGCCGCTCTACATCGGCATCGGGGCAGCCATCATTGCCGTGGGCGTCCTGGTACACATCATTGGGCTTCGCAGACACCGCACAGACATGGCCCTTGACCGAAAGGACGACGCATCACTATGACGACACCGATTCCGCACCTTGCCCCCGGCCTCTGGGGAGTTCTGGCCACACCGTTCAGCGGAACGGATTTTGCCGTGGACACCGACTCCCTGCGCCGCGAAGTGCAGCTTTACACCGCGCTGCCGGCTACCGGGATGGTGGTGCTTGGCGTCTTCGGCGAGGGAGCATCCCTCGATGCCCAGGAGCAAGCCCTGATTGTGCGCACCGTTGCCGAGGAGGGGAAGGGCGCGCCTCTGGTGGTGGGCCTCTCAGCCCGGTCAACGGCAGTGGCGCTGGGGCAAGCCCGTACCGCGGTTAAGGCGGCGGGCAGCAACCTTGCGGCACTTATGGTGCAGGCCAACAGCTCCGATCCAGAGGTGCTCGCGGCCCACCTGACCGCCGTGCACCGCGCCACGGGCGCGGGAATCGTGCTGCAGGACTACCCCGTGGCATCCGGGGTAAATATCAGCGCGGCGCAGATCCTCGAGGTCCTCGCGCAGTGCCCGTTCATCGTAGCCATCAAGTCGGAGGCGCCGCCGACGGCCTCCGCCATCGCGAGGCTGACGGGTGCCACGTCCGTGCCCGTATACGGCGGACTCGGGGGAGTGGGGCTGCTGGATGAGCTGGCCGCCGGCGCGGCCGGTGCCATGACCGGATTCTCGCATCCCGAAGGACTTCAGGCCGCCCTGAGCGCATGGGCCGACGGCGGATTCCGCGCCGCGCGCGAGGCTTTCGCTCCGTGGCTGCCCTTGGTGAACTTTGAGGCCCAGCCCGGCGTAGGGCTGGCCCTGCGCAAGGAGGTGCTGCGCCGCCGCGGCATCATCGCTGAATCCATCGTGAGGCCGCCCGCTCCGAAACTGCCGCCGGCGCTGGCGGACCTCATCGATGCCCACCTCGAAGCCGTTCGGGTGGTGATGGCCTGATGGAGACCGGTTTGAAGGGAAAGAACGTCCTGGTTCCGGGCGCAAGTTCGGGGATAGGCCTCGCCATTGCCCGGGCGTTGGCCGAGGAAGGCGCCAACGTGGTGCTGGCGGCGCGGCGCGAGGACCTGGTGCGGGCGGAAGCTGCGCGCCTGGGTTCCGCCGTCGGCGTCGGCATTGACCTCATGGACGACGGCGCCCCGCCGGCCTTGGTGGAAGCGGCGGAGGAGGCCTTTGGCGCGATCGATGTGCTCATTCTTAATAGCGGCGGACCGCCGCCCGGCGGCGCCGCGGACGTCTCCGTTGAACAGTCCCTTGGCGCCGTGCACCAGCTGCTGCTGCAGCACATCCGGCTCACTGCCCTCGTGCTTCCGGGCATGCGGGTCCGTGGGTGGGGGCGCGTGGTGGCAGTGGGCTCCAGCGGCGTGCAGCAGCCGCTGCCCAACCTCGCGTTGTCCAACATCGGGCGGGCGGGGCTCGCCGGCTACCTGAAGACCCTGGCGGCGGAGGTCGCCAGGGACGGCGTGACCGTCAACATGGTGCTTCCCGGCCGCATCGACACCGACCGCGTCGGCTCACTGGATGCAGCGGCGGCCAAACGCACCGGCCGCTCGCCGGAGGAGACGAGGGCGGACTCGGAAGCTTCGATCCCTGCCGGCCGGTACGGCAAGCCCGAAGAATTTGCCGCCGTCGTGGCCTTCCTCGCGAGCGGGCCTGCCTCCTACGTGACCGGGGAACAGATCCGCTGCGACGGCGGACTGGTCCGTTCCTACTAACCGAAAGAACCATTCCATGACTTCCCGCGTCCTTCATCTATGCGCCATCCGCGACGAACACACCCCCGATGCGGCCGCCCCCGGGCAGGCCCGCGAAGAGGCGGCCGTCGTCCACCCGCGGCGCGGAGCCGCGCTGGTCCGCGACCTGCTCCCGGGCTTTACCGGCGACATCCTCGATGTCCTGACCGGAGGCCTGCTCGGGGACCTGGAAACGGCCGCAGCCAACGCCGAGGACGCCGTCTTCCGCGATCCGGAGCACCTCACCTACGGCGCCCCGTACCGCCGCCCCCGCATGCTGTGGGGAATCGGCCTGAACTACGTCGAGCACGCCTCCGACCTCACCGAGGCCGTGCCCGACGAGCCTGCCTCGTTTATCAAGGGTGACCATACGGTCATCGGCCCGGACGAGAACATCCCGATCCCGGAGCAGAGCCAGCGCACCACCACCGAGGCGGAGATCGCCGTCGTGATCGGTCGATACTGCCGCAATGTCGAGCCGGAGGATGCCCTGTCCTATCTCGCCGGCGTCGTACCGGTCCTGGACCAGACCGCGGAGGACATCCTGCAACGCAATCCGCGGTTCCTCACCCGCTCCAAGAACTTTCCGGGATTCTTCTCCTTCGGCCCCCGGATCGTGCCCCTCGCCGAGGTGGAAGAGGCCGCCGGCTCCCTGGCCGAGGTCACGGTGTCCACCGTGGTCAACGGGGAGGTGCGCCGCAGCAATACGGTGTCGCACATGCGCTACGACCCGGCCTACCTGATCAGTTTCCACAGCAAGGTCATGCCGCTCTTCCCCGGTGACATCATCTCCACGGGAACACCCGGAGCAGTGCACATCGAGCCGGGGGACCTCGCTGAATGCCGCGTGACGGGCCTCGGAACCCTCAGCAATCCCGTGACCGCCTCCAACTGAGCTTGCCGAACCACAACCGAAGGAGGCTGACGCTCGTTGAGCAGCACCCCATCTTTCCCTCACGGCCCTCCCGCCGCCGCACCCTTGGACGGAATCAAGGTGGCGGATTTCTCCCGGGTCCTCGCCGGGCCCTTTGCAACCATGATGCTCGCTGATTTCGGCGCCGATGTGATCAAGGTGGAGAGCCCGGGCGGCGACGACACCAGGGCCTGGGTGCCCCCCGTGGACGAACACGGCGCGGGGACATACTTCTCCAGCGTCAACCGGAACAAGCGCTCGGTCGTGTGCGACCTGCGCACCGAGGAAGGGCTCGCGCAGGCGCGGGACATAGCGTTGGCCGCCGACGTCGTCGTTGAGAACTTCCGGCCGGGCGTCATGCGGCGCTTCGGACTGGACTATGAAACCCTGCGGGTGGAGCGCCCGGACCTGGTCTACTGCTCCATCACCGGATTCGGAAGCAAGGGCGGGGCGCACCTGCCTGGATATGACCTTCTGGTCCAGGCCGTGGGCGGACTCATGAGCGTCACCGGATCCCCGGAGTCGGAACCCAGCAAGGTGGGGGTGGCGCTGGTGGACGTGGTGACCGGCCAAAACGCGGTGGTAGGCATCCTTGCCGCTCTGCGGAGCCGTGACCAGACCGGCAGGGGACAGCTGATCAACGTCAACCTGTTGTCCTCGCTCCTTGCCGGGCTCGTCAACCAGGCCTCCAGCACCCTGGCTACGGGCGAATCCCCGCAGCGAATGGGCAACGCTCATCCCAGCATCGCGCCGTACGAGACGCTGCGCACCGCGGACGGGCCCCTCGCCTTGGCGGTGGGAACGAACAAGCAATTTGCCGCCCTGGCACGGGTGTTGGGCATTCCCGAACTGTCGGACGACAGCAGGTTCCGCGGGAACGTGGACAGGGTGGCCCACCGGGACGCGCTGAAGGCGCTGCTTGAGGCGCAGCTTCAAAAAAAGCCGGCAGTGGAGTGGTCGGGCCTGCTCAGTGAAGCGGGCGTACCCGCCGGCAAGGTCAACTCTATCGTCGAAGCGATCCAGCTGGCCGCCGATCTGGGGCTGGAGCCCGTAGTGGAGATTGCGGACGAGTCCAGCCCCCGAACCTCCCGACAGGTAGCCAACCCCATCCAGCTCTCGGAAACCCCCGCCACGTACCGGCGGCTGCCGCCGCTGCTCGGCGAACACAGCGGAGCGACGTTCCCGGCGCGGACCCACCGGGCAGCCCCCCAAACCCATCCCACCGGAAAGTAGAACCATGACTGACACTTCAGACCTCATCGGCATCGACACGCTGCTCACGCCGGAGGAAGTCACCGTGCGGGAGAAGGTCCGCGGATTCGTGGACTCGGTCATCAAACCGAATATTGCTGACTGGTACGAGCACGCGGAGTTCCCGCTGGAGATAGTCCCGCAGATGGCTGAACTCGGCCTGCTCGGCATGCACATCAAGGGCTACGGGTGCCCCGGCCGGACCTCGGTGGAGTATGGCCTGGCCGCCCTGGAGCTGGAGGCCGGCGACTCCGGGCTGCGGACCTTTGTCAGCGTCCAGGGTTCACTGGCCATGAGCGCCATAGCCAAGCACGGATCGGAAGAGCAGAAGCACGAGTGGCTTCCGCGCATGGCCGCTGGAACCGCCATCGGCTGCTTCGGCCTCACCGAGCCCTCCGCCGGGTCCGACCCCGGGAACATGCTGACCTTCGCAAAACGCGACGGCGACGACTGGATCCTCAACGGCACCAAACGCTGGATCGGGCTGGCCTCGGTGGCGCAGGTGGCCATCATCTGGGCCATGACGGACGACGGCGTCCGCGGTTTCGTCGTCCCCACCGACACCCCCGGGTTCAAGGCCACCCCCATCCAGCAGAAACTGTCCATGCGTGCGTCCATTCAGTGCGATATCGAACTGACGGACATCCGGTTGCCGGCGAGTGCCATGCTGCCCAAGGCCAAGGGCCTCCGCGGCCCGTTTGAGTGCCTCAATGAGGCCCGCTACGGCATCATCTGGGGCGCCATGGGGGCGGCACGTGACAGCTACCTCACGGCACGGGACTACTCGCAGCAGCGCATGCAGTTCGGCAAGCCGTTAGCCGGTTACCAGCTGACCCAGGAGAAACTCGTCAACATGGCATTGGAGATCAACAAGGGCACGCTCCTGGCTTTGCAGTTGGGCCGGCTGAAGGACGCCGGAGTCCTCCAGCCGCACCAAATCTCCGTGGGCAAGCTGAACAACTGCCGCGAAGCGATCAAGATCTGCCGCGATGCCCGGGCCATGCTTGGCGGCAACGGCATCACCCTGGACTATTCCCCGCTGCGCCACGCCAACAACCTCGAGAGCGTGCGCACCTATGAGGGAACGGACGAGGTGCACACGCTGATATTGGGCAACCACATCACCGGGATTCCGGCCTTCCGCTGAGGAGGCGCTTCCGGTTACTGGGCGCCGGCCCGCCCGGGGACGGCGCGCCCTTCGAGCGCTTGGTTGACGATGTATTCGGCGATGGCCAGGGAGGAGGTGGCGCCGGGTGAGGGGGCGTTGCGTACAAGGACTGTGTCCTGGCGGCGGGCAATCACAAAGTCATCCACGAGGGACCCGTCAGCGTTCATCGCCTGGGCACGTACACCCCGCGTGCCGGGAACGATGGACGCACCCTCGAGCGAAGGGACGAAACGCGTTGCCTCGGCGATGAATTTGCGCTTGCTGACGACGGTCTGGAACTCACGCGCAGCCGAGGGCAGGTTCTTGCGGGCGAAGTTCCAGAAAGCAGGGAACAGCGCATAGTCCAGGACGTCGCGCACATTGACGTCCTTCCAGGAGTAGGACTCCCGTCCGAACGAGATGAAGGCGTTGGGGCCCAGCATCATTTCGCCGTCGATGCGCTTGGTGAGGTGCACTCCAAGAAAGGGATGCTGTGGATCAGGAACCGGATAGATTAGGCCCTTTACCTGGCTGCGGGCCTCTGAACCGAGAAGAAAGTATTGTCCGAAGAACGGCACGATGCGCGGGGTGGAGGGTTCCCCCATCGACGCGGCCAGCCGGTCGGATTGGAGCCCGGTGCAGGCCACCACAAGGTCGTAGTGTTCACCTCCGTCCCTGGTGTGAACCACGACGCCCTGCCCCTGCTGTTCAAGAGAGCGGACTTCCTGACCCAGCCTGATCTGTCCGCCTGCCTCACGGACGTCGCCGGCAAAGGCGTTGGTGATGGCGGCATAGTCGACGATGGCCGTCTCAGGCGAGTGCAGTGCCGAGATCCCGACAGCATTAGGCTCCACGTCCCTGATCTCGGCGCCGCTGAGCATCCTGGCCCCCGGTACCAGGTTGGCTTGTGCCCGGACAAAGATAGCGTCAAGCCGCCGGCTTTCCTCGGCCGTCTGGGCGATGACGAGCTTGCCGCACTGATCGTAGGGCAGCTTCTTGGCGGCGCAGTATTCCTTCAGCAGATGGACTCCGCGGCGGCACAGCGTGGCCTTCAGGCCGCCGGGTTCATAGTAAAGGCCGGCGTGCACCACTCCGGAGTTGTGGCCCGTCTGGTGAGAGGCGAGTTTCTCCTCCTTCTCGTAGACAGTGACCGAGGCTCCTTCCAGTCGGTTTGTCAGCTCCCGTGCAACGGCGACACCGATAATGCCACCGCCGACGACGGCGCAGCGCAATGGTTCCGTGGGCATGTCGATCCTTATCATTGGGTGGAAAGTTGTCCGTGCGAGAATGTGCTCGTGGACAACCTTGAACGTGCAGTCAATCTGACAGATCAGGCCATCACAAGACTCCGAACTGCGATATTGGGCGGCGAGTTGAAGCCGGGGGAGCTTTACTCCGCGACCCAGCTGGGCGAATGGCTGGGTGTGTCGCGAACGCCGGTCCGGGAGGCAGTGCAGCAACTGGCGAAGGCCGGCCTTGTAGTAGTCGAGCGCAATAGAGGGATCCGTGTCCGGTCAACAACGTTGGAAGACCTGATCGAGGGATTCCAGGTCCGACTGATGCTCGAGGTGCCCGTGACCCGGCAAGCTACCGCAGTCCGCACGGACGCCGATGTCCAAAGGGTCACAGAGGCGTTCAACACCTTTCAGAAAATTGCCGAGAGCGGCGGTCCTGCTGCTACTTTGCGGGCCGACCGCGACTTCCACCTGGCGCTGCTAACTACCTCCGGCAATCACCGGGTGGTGAAAATACTGGAGGACTTGCGTAACGTCGTCCTGCTCACTGGGGTGGAAACCGTCCCCAAATCGCGTTCTTCCCGGGAAGCTTTTGAGGACCATCGGGACGTCTACGAGGCTTTCGTGGCCGGGAAGGCCGAGAAAGCCGGACAGGACATGCGGCGCCACATACTCAATACGGCCCGGCTGCTTATCCTGCGCGAAGCCCACGAACGCGGCATTCTCACGGGCGACGTTGACTCACTTCTCAGCTGGGCTTGACTCGCCTGGTAAACGAGCGGCGGAGATCTGGAATCGGCACCTCGAATAATCTGCATCCGTATAAATTACCCCTGTTGCATGCAACATGCAACACATATCGGGCGCTTGGTGACTCGGTTCCACGAGGACCCGCTCGGCCCTGTTGTCCTGTCCCAGTGACCTTAGGCCCTGGAGCAGACGACGCACCTGTTCCGGCTGCTCGAAGTTGGCGAAGTGGCCGCACAGCTTGCGCGGATCAGTGCCGGCGCTGGCGGTCCGCTCCGGCCGCGTCGCGGCAATATGCAAAGCCAGGAAGCCCGGCGTACCGGACGTTGGAGACCCACGTCCGAAGCCCTGTTGGATATGCACAGTGCACGGGCCCAGCTCTTGGTATTGTGTGCCGCCGCAGCGTAGCCGCCCACGTTGCGGATTCCTGCCGAACGCGCATGCCCGCCGTCCGTTGCTGATCTCTATCAGGGATCGGAGCCGCGGCGTCACCGGGCCGGACGAGGGGACGCATGCTTCTCCCGGTTCATGGCTTGTTAGCCGGCGGGTTCCCTGGCGGTTCCCGGAGGCTGCCTTCCTGTTCACGGTCCGCGGCCATGCTGGCTCCATGCCTCTCCTACTGCCCGGTAACTCGCATCTGATCGACCGCCGCCTCTTCCTCGCGGGGGTGGCCGGTGTCTCCGCTGCCGCCGCGCTGGCGGCCGCCCCGGCTACCAGGGCGGACGCTGCGTCGGCGCCGGCGCGGGCCAAGGACGATCCCTTCACGCTGGGTATCGCATCCGGTGACCCCACGCCTTCCGGCGTGGTGCTGTGGACCCGCCTGGCCCCGAAACCGTTCGACCCGAACGGCGGCATGCCGCCGGGCCATGCGGTGGTGGAGTGGCGTTTGGCCAGTGACGCCGGGATGCGCGATGTTGTCCAGCGCGGGAGCGCGCACGCCCCGGCGCAGCTGGGGCATTCGGTCCACGTGGAGGTCGAGGGCCTGGCACCGGACAGCGAGTACTTCTACGAGTTCAAGTTCCGTAACCACTTGTCCCCCGTGGGCCGGACCAAAACCTTGCCGGCCCCCGGGGCGGATGTACGGCAGCTCGATTTTGCTTTCTCCTCCTGCCAGAAGTGGGAGGATGGCTTCTTTCCGTCTTACCGCCATATGGCCGCAGAGGACCTCGACTTTGTGGTGCATCTGGGCGATTACGTTTACGAGTACGAGATCGCCGCAGGCGGCGGGCTGCGTCGCACACCTGTCCCGGCGGCTGCCCAGCCGGCCCCGCAGACGCTTGAGCAGTGGCGGGCCCGCTACGCTCTCTACAAGTCCGATCCCGACCTGCAGGCGGCGCACGCCCGGTTCCCGTTCGTCGTTTCCTGGGACGATCACGAGGTTAAGAATGACTATGCCGGAGGCTGGGAGGGGCAGACCCAGGCCTTCACCGCAGTGCGGGCCGCGGCCTACATGGCGTACTACGAGCACCAGCCCTTGCGGGCACGGTCGCTGCCCCGCGGTACGGAAATGCAGCTTTACCGGCGGCTGCGCTATGGCCGCCTCGCCCAGCTGGACGTTCTGGATGGACGCCAGTACCGCGACGCCCCGCCGTGCGGCTGGGGCGAAGCCCAGGCATGCGAAGCCGCTTACGACCCGTCAATCAGCATGCTCGGCTCAGAGCAGGAGCAGTGGCTTTACGCCGGACTGCGTGACTCAGAGGTGCGGTGGAACATCCTGGGGAACAATGTCATGGTCTCCCGCCTCGACCACGACGGCGCCGCGGGTGAGCTGCTGTGGCACGACGCCTGGGACGGTTTTCCGGCGGCCCGCAAGAGGCTGCTGGATGTGATCGCCGAGCCAGCGGTGAGCAACGCCGTGTTCATCACGGGCGACTGGCACTCCACCTTCGTCAACGACGTCCACCTCGACTTCGACAAGCCGGACTCCCCGGTGGTGGCCACCGAATTCGTCGGGACCTCCATCAGCACGAACGGCGACGTGCCGGTTTACGGGCCCTACTACGGGCCCATGATCGGGTTTAACCCGCACATCAAATTCTTCGATGGCGACCGGCGGGGCTACGTCCGTTGCCAGGTCACTCCCGAGCGCTGGCGCACGGAGCTTCGCATGGCCACCGGAGTGGGGACCCGGACCGCAGGGCAGTACACGCATGCGGTGTTCGAGGTCGAAGACGGCAAGCCGGGCGCAGTGCAGGTTTCATAGCGGCTAGTTCAACCTGCGCCCGCAGCTGACGTCCCGCCGTCGTCCGCTTGGCCACGCTGCCCGGTCACAGTGACCACATGTCCTCGAGAAGTCGTTGCACCTGTTCCGGCTGCTCGACGTGGGCGAAGTGCCCGCAATGCTGGATCGTCACAGTCTGGACTTGCGGCACTGTGGCGGCCAGCCGGTCCAGGTCGGAGGGAGACGTGAATACATCAGTTTCCCCGCGGGTTGCCAGCACGGGGCAGCGGATGCCGCGCCACTGGTTAAAGTCGTAGTGCGCCACTGCCCGGGCAGCCGCGGAGAAGCTGGCCGGACGGGCGTTATGGCCGAGCCCGCGGATCACCCCAGCTGACATGCCTGGGGGATCTGCGAAGAACGGTGACATCAACGGTCCCATCACGGGTGTGGCACCGACTGCGCGGACCATTGCCAGCCCTGCTGGACCTAGGGCCGCCAGTGAGCGCATGAGCAGCATCATGCCGACAAACGCCGGGAACCGGGACAGGCTGCGCAGTGGCTCGCGGGCGGCCTCAGACACGCCGAATGTTGTGGGCGAAATGGCAGCCACGCTGGCGGTCCGCTCCGGCCACGTCGCGGCAATATGCAAAGCCAGGAAGCCTCCCATGGAGTGGCCCACGAGGTTCCATCGCGGGTAGTTGAGCAAGTTCAGTACATCGGTGACTGCGCGTGTCATCGTCTCGATGCCGAAGTGTTCCAGCCGGGCTCCCTTAGTGGATTCGCCCCAGCCCGGCAGGTCAATCAGGACACGATCGTGGTGCGATGCTTCGGAAAGCAGCGGCCGGAAGGTGGCCCAGGATCCCGCGGTGCCGTGCAGGTACACCTCCGGTGTGCCGGACGCCGGAGCCCCGCTTCCGATGCCCTGTTGGACTCGCACAGTGCACGGGCCCAGCTCTGTTGGAATTGTGTGCCGCCGCAGCGTAGCCACCCACGTCGCGGATTCCTGCCGAACGCTCATGCCCGCCTTCCGTTGCTGATCTCTACTAGGGATTCGGAGCCGTGGCGTCACCGGACCGGACGTACAGGCTACAGCTGCTGGGTTTGGCATTAAACGGAACAGATCGAAACCACCATGTTCGGTCCCATGAACGTCACCCGCGCTGCCCTGCCGGTCCTGCGCGCCCAGCGCTCCGGCCTGGTGGTCACCATCTCCTCCACCGCCGGCCTCGCAGGCGGCGAGTTCCTGTCCGCCTACGCCGCGTCGAAGTTCGGCGTGGAAGGCTGGGCGGAATCCCTGGCACTCGAGGTCGCACCGTTCGGCATCCGCTCCATGATCGTGGAGCCGGGGTTCTTCCGCGCCGAGCTGCTCACCCCGGAATCCACCAGCTACGCGGAATCCACCATCGGGGACTACGCCGAACGCACCGCGCAGACGGTCACCGCGTGGAAGGGCATGAACGGCCTCCAGGGCGGGGACCCGGCCAAGCTCGCCGAAGCGCTGATCCAGCTGGCCGAACTGGACGAACCCCCGCTGCGGTTCGCCGCCGGAGCCGACGCCGTGGGCGTCTTCGAGACCCGAGGAAAGGCCCTCCAGCTCCAGGCCGACGCGCACCGCGAACTCTCCAGCAACCTCGCGTTAAGCGACGCCTGACAAAACGGAAATGGACGACGGCGGGAGGTCCCGCCGTCGTCCATCACCCACCACCGCAAGGCCCCACCACAGTTCAGCCGGACGCCGGCCGCTCCGACCCGTCCGGTGCTGCATGGTGGCGGAGATGCGTGTTGTGGATCAGCTATTGACTGAAAATTCAGTCAGGCCTTATGGTTGATGCGATACATCAACGTGATGTAGCTCACGAAGGCTTGCCATGATCAGCACGCGCTTCCGCAAAGACGCGGATTCCGTCGGTGCCGCATCCGCGCACAAGGACCGCTTCGGCCGCATTGAGTCGGCCGGCATTGAGTTCATCCCCGACGAACAACGCACCTCCCGCCCCCGGAACCTGTTCACCGTGTTCTTCGGCGGCAACTTCGCCTTCTCGGTCATCGTTTTCGGCTGGCTTCCCATCACCTTCGGCCTGGACTTCGTCGGCGCCGCCACGGCCAGCCTCACCGGTCTCCTCGTTGGTACAGCCCTGATCGCCCCGATGGCCCTCCTGGGGCCACGGACCGGCACCAACAACACCGTTTCCAGCGCCGCACACTTCGGCACCCGCGGGAGGTTGATCGGTTCCGCCCTGACCCTGTTGTTCGCCCTTGCGTACGCCGCCATCGCGGTCTGGACTTCGGGCGACGCGCTGGTTGCCGCCGCCGAGCGGCTGCTGGGCGTGTCCGTTGACGGCACCACGCTGGCCATCGGCTACGCCGTGATCTCCGTGGAAATCGTATTGGTTGCGCTTTTTGGCCACGGCACCGTGGTGGCGATGCAGAAATTTGTCGCCCCAGTGGTCGGCATTCTGCTGCTCATCGGCGTCGTTGCTTTCGCTCCAACGTTCAGCCCCACCACCGTGCACGCCGACTACCTTCTGGGCGATTTCTGGCCCACCTGGATTTTGTCCGCCGTCATTTCCGTCGGAGGCCCACTGTCCTACGCGCCCACGCTGGGCGACTACAGCCAGCGCATCTCCGGGAAACTCCACTCGGACCGGTCCGTGGTCGGCGCCACCTGCCTTGGTGTGTTCCTGGGCCTGTTTGTCACTGCCCTCTTCGGCGCCTTCACAGCCTCGGCCATCCCGGAACTCGGCGGCTCCTATGTCGCAGACCTGGTGCGGTCCGCGCCGGCCTGGTACCTGCTCCCAATCCTCATCATCGCGTTGGCCGGCGGGCTAGGCCAGGGCGTGCTCAACCTCTACGCCAGCGGCCTGGACCTCGAAGCACTCTTCCCGCGCCTGCGCCGCATCCACACCACGCTCATCACGTCGGTGATCGCCGTCGGACTCCTCTACCTTGGTGTCTTCGTGTTCAACGCGGTGGACTCCATCACCGCCATGACCCTGGTGCTCAACGGATTCGCCGGCCCCTGGGTGGCCATCAACGTCCTGGGCTTCCTGGTCGCCCGCCGCGGCACATACCACGCCGCAGACCTCCAGCTCTTTCGCGCCAACGGACCTCGCGGACGGTACTGGTTCAGCAACGGCTGGAACCTCCGGGCCGTGATCCCCTGGGCCATCGGATCAGCATTCGGTCTGCTGGCCACGGACACATCCCTCTACGCCGGTCCGCTCTCGCAGCTCGCCGGAGGAATCGACCTCAGCTTCCTTGGCTCCACAGTCATCGGAGCCGTCGGCTATCTCGCGGCGCTCCGGCTCTGGCCCGAACCGCCTGCCTCCCTGGCCGAGGCCGGACCGGAGCGGGGTGAGCACGTATTACTGTCAAACCATGACTGACAAACTAGCCAAGATCCTCACCGCCGCCACCACCTGCATCGCCAGGAACGGCGTCCGGGGAATGCGGGTCAACGATGTGGCTGCAGAAGCCGGTGTTTCGCCGGGCCTCCTGTACTACCACTTCACCGACCGGGCCGGCCTGCTTGCCGCAACGCTTGAACACATCAACAAGCAGGTCAGCAAGGACGACGCCGCCCCCTCCTCCCCTGACGCGGAAGACCGCGCCCGGCACTTCAGGCACCTGCTCCTTGACGAAATCAAGGACGACGCTGATGTCCGCCGGAATTCGGTGGCCTGGAACGAGCTCCGGGCGTGCTCCATCTTCGAACAGGAGCTGGCGGAACCGCTTTCCCGGACAACGGCGGAATGGAACCGCGAGATCGCCCAGGCCATCGTGGCCGCCAGCGAAGGCACCAGCGAGGACGAGGCCGCAGTCACTGCGGAGATCCTCACCAGTTTGGTGGAAGGGATCTCCGGCCGCTGGCTCAACGGTTTCATCACCACAGACCACGCGCGTTCCCTGTTGACGACGGCCATCGACTCACTCACCACAGCACGCCCGACGACCCTGCAGGAACCTTCCGGACAGGGTCTGGGCAAATGAACCACCGACCCAACTCTCAACCACTTATCAAACGACGCGATTCCAGCGGAATCCCGCGATTATGCAAGGACCCCTAGGGTCCCGTTAGGAAACACCGCCTTGGACATCATCGCCAACACCGAACCGCCCGCCTCTTTCGCCCGGAGCCAGGAAAGCACCCGCCGGCCGCTCCGAGTGGCCCTGGTCCAGCACCGCTGGCGCGAAAACGCCGCCGAGCTCAGGTCGGTGCTGACCGGGGCCATCGGCAAAGCCGCCGACGCCGGAGCCAGGGCCGTGTTCCTGCCGGAACTTACGCTGTCCAAATATCCTGCCAACGTCCGGGCCGGCAGTAACCCCGCCCGGAATGCCGAGGACCTGCTCAGCGGCCCCACCTTCGAGTTCGCCGCCAACGCGGCCCGGAAGCACTGCGTCACCGTCCACGCCTCGCTCTACGAGCGCTCAGACGGAAACGACGGGCTGGGCTTCAACACCGCCATCCTCGTCTCGCCCCAGGGGGAGCTGCTGGCACGCACGCGCAAGACCCACATTCCCGTCAGCGCCGGCTACTACGAGGACACGTACTTCCGTGCCGGGCCGGCCGTCGACGCCTACCCCGTGCACCGCCCCGCGGAACTGGACGGGGCCGCCGTCGGACTCCCCACCTGCTGGGACGAATGGTTCCCGGAGGTCGCCCGGCTGTATTCGCTGGCCGGCGCGGAAATCCTGGTCTACCCCACGGCTATCGGCTCGGAGCCGACCTTCCCGGAGTTCGACCACCAGCCGCTGTGGCAGCACGTGATCACAGGCCACGGCATCACGAACGGCAGGTTCATGGTGGTCCCCAACCGGACGGGCGACGAAGGCGACATCAACTTCTACGGTTCCTCATTCATTTCCGATCCCTACGGCCGCGTCCTGGTCCAAGCGCCGCGGGACCGGGAAGCCGTCCTGGTGGCCGACCTTGACCTGGACCAGCGCAAGGACTGGCTGGACCTGTTCCCGTTCCTGACCACGCGCCGCCCCGACACCTATGCCGAGCTCACCCGGGACGTCGATTTCGACCGTCCGTACGGGGCGGTATCCGCACAGCAGACCGCGGCCCAGCCATGACCTGGATGATGCCGAGCGAAACGGCACCCCAGGAAAGGGTCTGGATGGCATTTCCGCCGGAGCGATCCTCGATAGGGCACACCGCGGAGGAAACCCATGAGGCCCGCACGGCGTGGGCAGCGGTGGCGCATGCTGTGGCGGATTTCGAGCCTGTCACCATGGTCGTGGACCCGCCGGACATGACTGCCGCGCGGACTTATCTTTCGGCTGGCATTGACCTGGTGGAAGCGCCCCTTGACGATGCCTGGATGCGGGACATCGGGCCCACATTCGTGACCGGCGACGACGGCCGGCTGGGCGGGGTGGACTGGGTCTTCAACGGCTGGGGGCAGCAGGAATGGGCCAGCTGGGGCAAGGATTCCGGGGTCGGTGCGGAAGTGGTGAGGGAGGCCGGTGCGGAGCTGCTGGACAGCCCGCTGGTCAATGAAGGCGGCGGGATCCAGGTGGACGGTCTGGGCACCGTGCTGGTCACCGAGACGGTGCAGCTGGATAAGTTCCGGAACCCGCACCTGACCAAGGCTGACGTCGAAGCCGAGCTGGCCCGCACCATCGGCGCCACGCATGTCATCTGGCTGCCACGTGGGCTGACCCGTGATTCGCAGGAACTCGGAACCCGCGGACACGTGGACATCGTGGCCGCTATCCCGTCGCCCGGTGTGCTGCTGGTCCACTCCCAGCGCAACCCATCACACCCGGACTTCCAGATCACCGCCGATATCATCGCGATGCTCGCCGGGACGCGCAGGGCCGTGTCTGGGACATCGTGGAGGTACCGGCCCCGGACACGCTGCGCGACGAGCTCGACTGGGTCGACTACAGCTACATCAACCATCTGGTGGTGAACGGAGGCGTCATCGCCTGCAGTTTCGACGACCCCGCGGACGCGGGAGCCAGCCGGATCCTGGAGCAGGCGTATCCGGGCCGGGAAGTGGTGACGGTCGATGCCCGCGCCATCTTCGCCCGGGGCGGCGGCATCCATTGCATCACCCAGCATCAGCCGGCCGTCTGACCGCGGCAGCCATGAAGACCCCTGCTGTGGGCGACGTGCCCGCCGCCCACAGCAGGGGCTTTCCACGGCAATACCACCGGTAGTCTCGCCTGAGCCGTTGGACGATCCTGCCCACTTTCAGCGACGACGGCACCAACGTCAACGGCACCATCCTCGCCTCCGACGGCGGCTGGTCGGCGCTGTAGGGGAGCCGTACCCAACGCAAACGGACGACGGCGGGGTGTCCCGCCGTCGTCCGTTTGAGGACTGGTGGTGTGTGCTGCTTAGCGTGAGCTCACCGCCGGGACGCCGAGGATGCTGTCCAGCAGCCCGTTGCGGAATTTTCCCTCCGGATCGTGCGCCGATGCCAGCGAGCGGAAATCCGTTAAGCGGGGGTAGAGGGAGTCCCAGTCGTGACCGTCGGGCGTGAAAAGCTTGCCCCAGTGCGGCCTGGCCACGAAGGGCCGAAGCAGGTCCTCGAGCTCCGGAAGTACGGCTTCCACCTGCGGCTGCAGCGGCTTCCAGGTGAAGTGCAGCGCAACGCTCTGCTGCCGGTAGAAGGGGCTGAGCCAGAATTCGTCCGCGGCGCCGGTCCGGATTTCGGAGACAAACAGCAGGGGTGCAAGCTTGTCCGCCAGGCTCCGGACGGCCTGGATCGCAGCTGGTGCCTGTTCCAGCGGCAGGATGAATTCGCTTTGCAGTTCCTCACCCTTGCTGGGTGTGAACTCGTGGCGGAAGTGCGGCAGCCGGTCCAGCCATGGCCCGGGCTTATCCATCTGGACTGTGCAGTTCTCGGCCGACATCCCCGGCAACGGGTGCCGCGGGCCGGTGGCTGCCGTGGCGCCGAACAATTCACCGATGGGAGGCTCCGAGTCCAGCGCCTTGAGCCAGACCTGGCTGATGCTATCGCCCGCGTAATCGGTGAAAAGACTCACGCTGTAGGCGCTGGACACCAGCTGCGTGAAATCCGCCAGCGCCCGTTCCCACGGCAGGTTTTCCAAAACACGCTGGCGCATGCTGAAGCTCGGCCGGACGGCAAGCTGGAGGCCGGTGACGATGCCCAGGGCGCCCAGGCCCACTACGCTGCCCAGGAACTCCTCGCCGTCCGCGCGGGACAGCGAGACCTGCTCGCCGGAGGGCCGGACCAGATCAATGGCCTCCACCGCTCCGGCCAGGGAGGGGTTGTTCAAACCGGATCCATGGGTGGCCGTCTGGACTGCCCCGGCCACCGAAATGTGGGGCAGCGACGCCAGATTGTGGATGGCCAGGCCGGCCTGCTGCAGCGTACGGCAAAGGGCGCCGTAGCTCACTCCGCCGCTGACGCGGACGCTCTGCTGTTCCGCGTCCAGTTCGATGTGCTGTGGCAGTGCATCCAGCAGCACGTGCACGCCGTCTGTGTCCCCGATGCGGTTGAAGGAGTGTCGCGACCCCAAGGCCTTGACCCGGCTGGAGCGCGCCACCACCTGGGCGAGCTCAGCCACCGACTCCGGGCGCACGACGTCCGCTGATGAGTAGTTGAGATTTCCTGCCCAGTTCTTCATGTGCTCGGCTTTCGGGTGAAGTAAGTTTCGCTCCACCAACTGTGAGCGCTAACAATTTCCCTGTCAAGACGCTTCGGCCGCCTCCCGCCGAGGAGGGCGGTAACATCGTCAGCAGGTCATCCGCAGCGGCATTTACTGCCTGCCGGCTTTGGCCTAAGAGGCTTAGAAAGGGGAGCAGTGCGCGCAACGGTCAAGGATGTCGCGCGTCGTGCCGGCGTTTCACCCAAGACTGTCTCGAACGTCATGAACGGCATCATTCCAGTCAGTGGCGCCACCAGGACCAAGGTGGAGCAGGCCATCGTCGAGCTGGATTATGTGCCCAACCTCTCCGCCCGCGGATTGCGCAACGGGAGGTCCGGCGTGATTGCGCTGGCCCTGCCTGATCTGGGCACGCCGTACTCCGCAGAAATTGCCCACCACATTGTGGAAGTGGCGCACGAGCAGGGCTGGATCGTGCAGATCGAGGAAACCGGCTCCGATCCCCAGCGCGAGCACGAACTCATGGTGCGTGCCCGCTCCAACCTGATCGACGGGCTGATCCTCAACCCTGTGGTGCTGGACGAGAGCGCCGTCCAGGTGGGCGTTGCCCTTCCGCCCGTGGTCCTGCTCGGCGAGGTCACGCAAAGGCTCGCCGACCGCGTCTTCGTGGATAGCTTCGCTGCCGCCCGCGACATGACGCTCGCCCTGGCGCAGTCCGGGCGCCGACGGATCGCCGTTTTGGGAACCACCCAGGGCAGGGGATCGGCTGCGGCCATACAGCGAACCCAGGGCTATGAGGAGGCGTTGGAGATCCTCGGCATCGAACGCGACGAGTCACTGCTGATTCCCTGCGAAAAGTGGACGCCGCAGACTGCTGCCGATGCGCTCACCGCCTACCTCGACTCCCACCCCCTTCCCGAGGCGCTGTTCTGCTTCACGGATTCCATGGCCATCGGCGCCCTGAGCGTGCTGTGGAAGAGGGGCCTGCGCATCCCGGAGGACATCGCGGTGGCGGGCTTTGATGACATCGCCGACGGCCGCTACGCGGTTCCGTCACTGACCACGGTCTCCTTCGACAAGCGTGCCATTGCCAGCGAAGCCCTCCGCCTGCTCACGGAGCGGATGGCCGACAGGGGCCACGAGCAGCGCGTGGTTTCCGTGGACTACACCATCGTGGAGCGGGACAGCACCCGCATCTGAAACGAGAGCAGCCCACCGGATTGTGTGCGCTAACAATTTTCTCTTGCCCTGTCCATTACATCGATGTAATGTGAGGCGTGCGTCACCCCCTGAAGGCATCGGCCCGGGAACGGGGACGCACCGGAACCGGAGTTTTGAGCAACAAGAAGTGACCTTTCAGCGGACCCATCCAAAGGAGTGACGGGTGAAGCAGTTTGAACTTTTCGGGAAGCAGTTATCCCGACGGCAGTTATTGACAGGAACGGCAGCCTTAGGCAGTGTCCTGGTAGCAGGCGGCCTGACCGGCTGCGGCGGAAACGCCAAAGCCTCTGACCTGCGGGACATCGGGTTCTGGCACCTGCTGTCCGGTGGTGACGGCATCAAGATGCAGGCCATGATCAACAGCGCCAACCAGGCCAGCCCCGGCTTCAAGGTGCACCCCACAGTCCTTGCCTGGGGCCCGCCGTACTACACCAAACTGGCCATGGCATCGGCCGGCGGGCGGCCACCGGAAGTAGCGATCATGCATGCCAGCCGGGTTCCAGGATACGCCCCCGGCGGGCTCATTGACCCGTGGGACATGGACCTGCTGGCCGAGCACGGCGTCACCGGGGAAAACTTTGCGCCGCGCATCTGGGAGAAGAGCCAGCAGAACGGCAAGGTGTTCTCCATCGCCCTGGATTCGCACCCGTTCGTTATGTTCTACAACACGGACATCGCCCGCAAAGCCGGCGTCCTCGGCGGCAACGGACAACTGCAGGAAGTAAATTCTCCGCAGGAGTTTATGGCCATGGCCAGGGAAATGCAGAAGGTCACCCAGGCCCATGGTTTGTCCTTCGGATACCTCGGCAGTGGCTCCCAGATGTGGCGCTTGTTCTACACGCTCTACAAGCAGCATGGCGCGGATATGGAACTGATCCCGGGCCAGCCGATGAAAGTGGACCGCGACGCCGCGATTGAGTCCTTGGAATTCATGGCATCGCTCTTTGACGACACCATCGCTGCCAAGGCCGGCGACATCAGCACGGGCATCGCGGAGTTCGCCCGCGGCGACTCGGGAATGCTGTTCAGCGGAGTGTGGGAATTGCCCACGCTCAAGAAAGCCGGACTTCCGGTGGACGCTGCCACCATTCCCACGCTGTACGGAACGCCGGCAGCCTACGCAGACTCGCACTCGTTCGTCCTGCCGCGGCAGCTGAACGTGGATGACGCGAAACGGCGGGACGTCTACAAGTTCGTGAGCGACGTCCTCAAAGGATCACTCTCCTGGGCAGAAGCCGGGCACATTCCGGCCTACCAGCCCGTGGTCCAGTCGCAGGCATACCGCGACCTCACGCCGCAGATCCACTACGCGAACGCAGCGGACATCATCGCCTACGATCCCGAAGCCTGGTTCAGCGGCTCCGGCTCGGACTGGCAGACCTACTTTGCGGAGAACGTCCAGAACGTGCTCCTGGGCCGCGACAAGGCAGCCGCAGGTTGGGACGCCTTTGAGCGCCGCACCAACACCCTTCTTTCCAGGCCCAACCCGGTCTAACCGCACCGAGCGACAAAGGAGTCCTTCATGAGTTCTTCACTAGCGTCCCGGCGCAGTACCGGCCAGCCGGACATCGCCGCAGCGACCCAACCCCAACCAACGCGCCGCACTTCGCAGAGCCGTACCAGGAGCAACCTGAGCGGCTGGGCATTCGCCACCCCGTTCCTGGTCTTCTTCCTGGTCTTCCTGGTGTGGCCCATTCTCTATGGCATCTACATGAGCCTCACGGGCAAGTCCCTGACCGGCGCCAATGACAGCCTGATCGGCTTCGCGAACTACGCCGAGGCACTGGCCGACGCCGATATGTGGCGCTCCCTGGGAAACACGTTCTACTTCACCGTCATCAGCACCGTCCCGCTGGTCCTCGTGGCCCTGGTGATGGCTGCCCTGCTGAACGTCGGGCTGCCTGCCCAGTGGCTGTGGCGGCTTTCCTACTTCGCCCCGTACCTGCTGGCCTCCACCGTGGTCTCGCTGTTCTTCACCTGGATGTACAACCCGCAGCTTGGCCTGATCAATGACTTCCTCTCCAAGATGGGCCTCCCCAAAGTCGCCTGGCTCAACGATCCCAACGTGGCCATGTGGGCGATCGTCATCGCCACGCTGTGGTGGACCGTGGGGTTCAATTTCCTGCTGTACCTGGCCGCGATGCAGAACATCCCCGCACAGCACTACGAAGCAGCGTCCCTGGATGGCGCCGGAGCATGGCGGCAGTTCTTCTCGATCACCCTGCCGCAGCTGACCCCCACCACGGTGATGATCGTGCTCCTCCAGATCCTCGCGTCCATGAAGATCTTCGATCAGGTGTACCAGATGACCGCCGGCGGGCCCGGAGGATCAACCCGCCCGGTGGTGCAGTACATCTTTGAAACCGGCTTCACCGGCTACCGGCTGGGGTACTCCGCAGCCATCTCCTACATTTTCTTCGGACTGATCGTGCTCGTTTCGGTCATGCAGTTCGTCATCACCCGCCGCAGGAGTGCATAACCATGGCAATCCCTACCCTCACGCGTCCCACTCCCCGCACCAACACCAGCCAAGAGGCCCGAAAACCCCGCAAGAAGATGACCGCAGGCAAGATTGCCGCGCTCGTTGTGGCGGCGTTCATCGCCGTGCTGTGGATGATTCCGTTCGCCTGGGCCACGGCCACCGCCTTCAAGACCGAGACGGATGCCGCAGCTCCGAAGGTCAGCTGGATGCCGCCGTCGGGCTTTACTGCTGAAGCGTTCGTCAAGGTGTTCCAGGACGGCAACATCCCGCTCTGGACCTGGAACTCGTTCTACACCTCGGCGGCCATCACGGCGATCACGCTGGTGATCTCGGCGCTGGTGGCCTACGCCCTGTCCCGGATCGACTTCAAAGGCAAGAAGGTGCTGATGACGGTGATCATTGCCTCCATCATCATCCCGCCGCCGGTCCTCATCATCCCGCTCTTCTACCAAATGCTGGCGCTGCACCTGATCGATACCTCGTGGGCCATCATCCTGCCGCAGGTCATCCACCCGGCCATGGTGTTCGTGCTCAAGAAGTTCTTCGACCAGATTCCCCGCGAACTTGAAGAAGCCGCTGTGATGGACGGTGCCAGCCGATTGCGGATCTTCACCCAGATCATCCTGCCGTTGTCCCAGCCCATCCTGGCCGCCGTCGCGATCTTTGTGTTCATCGGTGCCTGGAACAACTTCCTGTGGCCGTTCATCGCCACGAACGACGGCGCGCTCCTCACCCTTCCGGTGGGGCTGCAAACCATCAAGAGCGCGTACGGCATCCAGTACGCGCAGAACATGGCCTCCGCGCTCCTCGCGGCACTGCCCCTGATCCTCGTCTTCCTGTTCTTCCAGCGCCAGATCATCAAGGGCGTCGCGACGACGGGACTCGCCGGAACCTGAACCGGCACCTTACTTACCACTCACCAAAAGACCTGTTCTACAACCAAGGAGATACTGCACATGTCACGCGCACGGATCACCCTCGACCGCGACTTCACCATCGGCGAAGTACCCCGCCGCCTGTTCGGCTCCTTCGTGGAGCACATGGGCCGCTGCGTCTACACCGGCATCTACGAGCCGGGCCACCCGGAGGCTGATGAGAACGGCTTCCGCCAGGACGTGCTCAAGCTCGTCAAGGAGCTCGGCGCCACCGTCATCCGGTACCCCGGCGGCAACTTCGTCTCCGGCTACAACTGGGAAGACGGCATCGGCCCGCGGGAGAACCGTCCCCGCCGGCTGGACGGCGCCTGGCACACCGTGGAGACCAACGCGTTCGGCCTGCACGAATTCGTGGACTGGTCCCGCCAGGCCGGCACGGAAATCATGGAAGCCATCAACCTGGGCACCAGGGGAGTGGATGCAGCCCGCGAGATCGTGGAATACGCCAACCACCCCGGCGGCACCTACTGGTCAGACCTCCGCGCCAAGAATGGCCACAAGGATCCTTTCGACATCAAGCTCTGGTGCCTGGGCAACGAGATGGACGGGCCGTGGCAGATCGGCCACAAGACCGCTGAGGAATACGGCCGCCTGGCTCAGGAAGCCGCCAAGGCCATGCGCTTCGTGGACCCTGACATCGAACTGGTGGCCTGCGGAAGTTCCAGCTCCGGCATGCCGACGTTCGGCGATTGGGAGCAGACTGTCCTGACGCACACTTATGACGAGGTGGACTACGTCTCCCTCCACGCCTACTACCAGGAGAACGACGGCGACGTCGGCAGCTTCCTCGCCAGCGCAGTGGACACCGACTACTTCATCGAGTCCGTGATCGCCACCGCTGACGCCGTGCGTGCGAAGGGCAAACACAAAAAGCACATCAACCTGTCCTTCGATGAGTGGAACGTTTGGTACCAGCGCGGTCTGGACACGGAGGACCAGCCGCACAACGTCGCCAAGGCGGGCTGGCGCGAGCACCCCCGGGTCATCGAGGACAAGTACAACGTGACAGACGCCGTGGTGGTGGGAACCCTGCTGAACTCGCTGCTCCGCCATGGCGACCGCGTCAAGATCGCCAACCAGGCTCAGCTGGTCAACGTCATTGCACCGATCTTCAGCGAGGAAAACGGACCGGCATGGAAGCAGACCATCTTCCACCCGTTCGCCCGCATGGCGGAGCTGGCCAAGGGCCAGATCCTGCGGCTGTCTGTTGACTCGGACAAGTACGAGAATGCCCGCTTCGGCGGCACCGACCTGGTGGACGTCAGTGCAACGTGGAACGAGGAAACGGGTCGCGTGGCACTGTTCTTCGCGAACCGCGGCCTTGAGGAAGCTGCCGACGTCGAGGTCGCCCTGCGCGGGTTCGACGCCCGCCGGGTGGTCCGTGCCGAGGTCCTGGAAATCCCGGAAGGCGGGGACCGTTTCACGGCCAACACCCAAAGCCGTCAGGACCAGGTGGGGCTCAAGCCGCTGGAAGGCGCGAAGGCGAGCGGCTCCGAGCTCCGGTTGACGCTGCCGGCGCTGTCCTGGGCCGTGATCGAGCTGGACGTCGTCAAGAACTGACTCTTGCCGCACCAGTTATGAGCGGACGACGGCGGGACCTCCCGCCGTCGTCCGCTCTGCCAGTTTCTGGGCTAGGTGCTTAGGTCCCAGTGCACCCGGATTGCCTCGGCAATTGGGCCGGCGGCGACGTCGACCCGGAAAGCAACGGGCGCGGTCCCGGTCTCTTCGATGACCGAGTCACGGTACACACGGCCGCATGAGGGACACAGCGTGTAGAGATCCTCATCCGCAGGCCATTCCGCCAGCTCCGCGGGGACCGGAGTGTTCTCTCCGTTGTGGACGGGGACGCCTTGTGAGTTGGCCTGAATCAACCCGTCCTTGCTGACGGTGTTGCCGCACACGCAGACGATGGTGGTGACATCATGGCCGATAACATCGGCGGTTTCAGTGTCCATGATGACCTCCCGGCGCTGGAAGAGACGTGCTGATATCAGCTTATGCCTGCTGATCCGTGCGGGCGCCCGGGAATTGGATAACGTCACCCAGGCGGCGGGCATCCTGGTGTTTCCAGCCCGGAGAATGCAGGGTGGGTGGTCAGTCAGCGAACCGTAGCCCTTGAGCCTGGAGCGCGGCTTCCAGAATCCGGACAGCCTTGGGCCCCACGCCGTGCATGGCGAGCAATTGGCTGCGGCTGCAGGCAGCAACTTGAGCCAAAGTGCTAATGCCTGCCTCGAGCAGGGCGCTGTTCGCCGGGCGTCCGATCGGCGGAAGGTCGCCGATCTGCGCAGGAGTATCACGTGTGCTCATGCTGGCATGGTATCGAAATCACGCCATAACGCTGTGGCCTGATCCTCTCCTCCCTCAAAACCCGCGGACGTAGGCGAGCGGCCGTAGCCATATGGTCCAAACGACGCCTCCTGTTCACCGTCCCGAAACCGTTGGCGCAACGCCCGTTCTCCGGCAGCAGGAAGTCTTTTCACGCACCGCCGCCCAGCGCCTCCATCGCCTGGGAAATGAACCGACCCTGCTGTACCAAGGAGAACCCCGTGTTCCTGAAAAGCGCCGTCACAGCCCTCGTAGCCCTCACCTCCCTGACCGGAATCGCCGCCCCGCCGGCCGCAAATCCCGCCAATGCGCCGTCGTCCGTGGTCCTCGGACAGCCGCTGGCCGCAGCCCATGCCCACAACGACTATGAGCACGACCGACCCCTGTTCGACGCCCTGGAGCACGGCTTCACCAGCGTCGAAGCCGACGTGTGGCTGGTGGACGGCGAACTGCTGGTGGCCCACGACCTCGAGGACGCCAAGCCCGGAGTAACGCTCGAGAGCCTCTACCTCGATCCCCTGGACGAGCTGGTGCGGAACCAGGGCCACAGCGTTTACCCGCACTGGGACGGCAGCCTGCAGCTCCTGATCGACATCAAGAGTGAGGGCGAGGCCACCTACGCCGCCATCGAGCAGGAACTGGCCGAGCACCGGGACATCATGAGCCGCTACAGCAACGGCACCACCAAAACCGGGCCCGTCACCGCCGTCATCAGCGGAAACCGCCCCTTGGCCACCATGCAGGCGCAGGAAAAGCGGTTCGGCTTCTATGACGGACGCTCCGCCGACCTCACCTCCGGCATGCCTGCCGGGCTGATGCCGCTGATCAGCGACAACTGGACCAAGCTCTTCACCTGGCAGGGCGTGGGCCCCATGCCCGAGGCAGAACGCACCAAGCTCCACGCATACGTGACAGAGGCACACGCCCAGGGCTACCGGGTCCGCTTCTGGGCCACCCCTGACCAGCCCGGCGCCGCACGCGAAGCTGTCTGGAACGAACTCTTCGACGCCGGCGTGGACCACATCAACACCGACGACCTTGAGGCGCTGGAACAGTTCCTCGCCGCCCGCACGCTCTAAAGCCGCCCCCACTCAGCAGACACAGGAACACCACCATGCCTTCAAAGACCGTGAAAACGACGACGGCGGCGGCCGTCCTGGCGCTCGGCCTCCTTGCGTCCCAGCCCGCCATCGCAGCCAATAACACCTCTGACAGCCAGGCTTTCACCTTTGGCGTCATCGGCGACATTCCCTACGGCGCCGCCGAAATCGCCAAGTTCCCGTCCCGCATCCAGGACATCAACGGCGACAGGGCGCTGAAGTTCGTCACCCATGTGGGCGACATCAAGAACGGCTCCTCGGTGTGCTCAGATGAGTACTTCGCCGACATCCGCTCACAGTTCGACACTTTCGAGCACCCGCTGGTCTTCACCCCGGGCGACAACGAGTGGGTGGACTGCCACCGCACTAACAACGGCGCCTACAACCCGCTGGAACGGCTGGACAAGCTGCGGGACGTCTTCTTCGACGAGCCCGGCAAGACCCTGGGCGCAACCATGCCGGTCAAGACGCAAGAGAAGCTTGGGCTTCCGGAAAATGTCCGCTTCACCCAGAACCGCGTGGCCTTCTCCGTGGTGAACGTCCAGGGCAGCAACAACTCGCTGCTTCCATGGAGCGGCCTGGGCGAAACCACACCCACGCCCGAGCAGCTGGCCGAAGTTGAGCACCGGACGGATGCCGTCCTGGGCCAGATACGTGACACGTTCACCGACGCCGAGCGCCGCAACGACCGCGCCGTGGTGCTGATGACGCAGGCCGACATGTTTGATCCGTCGCTGCTCGCCGCGGCCGCTGCCAACCCGGAAACAGTCTCCGGGTTCCGGGAGATCGTTGCGGCCATCATTGAAGAGACCAACCGCTTTGACCGCCCGGTCTATCTCATCAACGGCGACAGCCACGTCTTTGCCGAGAACCAGCCGCTGGCGGAAGGCTCACCATGGCTGGAGGTCTACGGCCAGCCCGCCGCGGATGACCTGCAGCGCATCACCGTGGACGGATCGGCCAACGCCACCAACTACGTCAGGTTCACGGTGGTCGGCAACAGCAGCGACAGCGATGATGTCCTGAGCTGGGAGAAGGTCCCCTTCAGCCAGTAGGCACCAAACGGAAGCGGACGACGGCGGGAGCCTCCCGCCGTCGTCCGCTTCCCTTCCCTCGTGTCTTTAACCTGCTCATGGGCCTCGGACTCCCACTTCGGTCCCTTGGCAATTGGGGGAGCGGGTTTGATCTCCGCGATGACTGTGACGGCTTCGGCGGCGTGGCTGCTTCCGTGTTCCGTGTCCGGGGAAACGACCGCCACGAGGCTTAATTCCATCGCCGGCGGCGCTGGCGCGTCGGCTGAATTTTCGTCGGGTGGAACGACTTGGAGAGCGTGGGCCGCACGCACGGGCCGCGACAATTCGTCGGGG
The DNA here is from genome assembly GCF_023913835.1 of Pseudarthrobacter raffinosi. Lineage (NCBI taxonomy): Bacteria > Bacillati > Actinomycetota > Actinomycetes > Micrococcales > Micrococcaceae > Pseudarthrobacter > Pseudarthrobacter raffinosi. Next base: position 43,131 of record NZ_JAMXBG010000018.1, read on the forward strand.
AGCTGGACATGTGGGTCCACAACACCAAAAGCCGCCTGTTTCAACAGCCACTGGATTGTCGGCAACCATGGCTGGACGGCCTCCCTGCTCACACCCGGGGCATCGACGGTCCTCGCCGCGGAGATGGCCTCCAGATCGGCGATGCGCGGAACAAGGTGACCCTGCCCAGCTGCCTCAGTCGCCCACTGAGACAGCACCTGCAGACGCGCCTGATACTTGATGTCTGTCATTTTCCCCCATTTGAATTCAATCCCTACTGGAAATTGACTTCGTGTGAATGCCTTCCGGCAAGAGCCGTCCTGCTTTTGAGATTCGCCAATTAGACGAGACCATACACGGCCGCCTTGTCCGGCTCCGCCCGCGCCACGGCTTCGCCATCACCTCGATTCCGGCTAGGATCGCTCTCGAACCCGCCTGATCGGCATGGTCCGCGTCCTCGCCCCCACCAACTTCACATGTACGCACGGAACTGGCGCACGGCCGGAGTCGTTGGGACCTGAGAACTCGAGTATTCAAACTAGCTGGAGGTTGAGAAAATTATGGGATTGAGCTTGCAGAAGGGCCAGTCGCTGTCGCTGACCAAAAAAGACGGCGGATCGCTCACTAAGACCAAGATGGGGCTGGGCTGGGACTCGGCGGCCCCGGTCAAGAAGGGCTTTTTCGGAAAGGCCAAGTCGGTGGAGGTCGACCTCGATGCGTCGGCCATTTTCTTCGACGCGGCTGGCAAGTCGCTGGATCAGGTCTGGTACAACCAGCTGCAGAGCAAAGACGGCTCCACGCGTCATACCGGGGACAACCTGACGGGCGACGGCGACGGCGATGACGAGACCATCCTGGTCAATTTGGAGCTCGTCTCCCCGGCAGTGGCACACATCGTCTTCGTTATCAGCAGCTACACCGGCCAGACCTTCGACCAGGTGCAGAATGCCTTCTGCCGGCTGGTGGACGACTCCACGCCAGGAAGCCCGGAAATTGCCAAGTACCAGCTGACCGACTCGGGGACCCATTCGGCCATGATCATGTCCAAAGTATCCCGTGACGGCGCGGGCTGGACCTTTAAGGCCATCGGGGAGCGGGCCCAGGGCCGCTCGGTCGCGGATCTGATCGCACCAGCTGCCGCCGTCCTCTAGTCGTTCGAGGCTCCCTTCTGCCGTGTGCTGAACCAGGACACGGATCAGGAAGTGGTCCGCTACGATTTGAGCGAGGACGCGGCACCTGAAACGTCGATGATTTGCGCCGAGATTTACCGCAACCGTGCCGAATGGAAGTTCCGGGCGGTTGGCCAAGGCTATGCCACGGGCCTCCACGGCATCGCCACCGATTTCGGCATTTCGCTGGACTAGTTCGCAAGATCGATTCAACACGAAGGAATGGTACAAACATGGCAGGACTAACCCTTACCAAAGGCAGCAATCTGTCCCTGACGAAGAGCGCACCAGGCCTGACGAAGGCTGTGGTCGGGCTGGGCTGGGACCCGCGTACGACGACGGGAGAACCTTTCGACCTCGACGCCTCCGCCCTCCTGGTGGCGGCCGACGGCAAGGTCCGGTCCTCCGCGGACTTCATTTTCTACAACCAGCCCGCTGCCGCGGACGGCTCCGTCAGCCACCTGGGGGATAACCGGTCCGGCGAAGGCGCCGGCGACGACGAACAGATTCTGATCGATCTCTCCCTGGTTGCTGCCGACGTCGAGCGTGTTGTCATCGTGGTCTCCATCGACCAGGGTGAAACGCGCGGCCAGAACTTCGGCCAGGTGCGCAGCGCCTACTGCCGGGTGGTCAACCAGATCGATGAGAAGGAAATCGTCCGCTACGACCTGAGCGAGGACGCGGCGCCCGAAACGTCGATGATTTTCGCCGAGGTCTACCGCAACAACGGGGACTGGAAGTTCAAGGCCGTCGGACAGGGATACGCCACCGGACTCGCCGGCATCGCCAAGGACTTCGGCGTCGACCTTAGCTGATTAGTGTCCCGGACTGATTAGAGTCCGGACTGACTACTTCGGCTCCGCATCGTTTCCACCTGAGGTGGTGTCCCGGCCAATCGAAACCGGGACACCATCGACCTCTTGAAAAGGCAGCATCATGAATTCTCCGTTGACTCCCCCCGACGCCGCAGAGGCTTCATTGGTGCTTCAGGCTCCGGACGCCCCTGCCATAGTTCAGCCCGAAGACGCTCCCGGCATGGTGCCGGTCCCCGACGAACGACGGGCCGAGATCAATAGGCAGGCCAGGGAGTTCGTGGCCGGTCTGGCCCAACTGGACGCGCGCAGCCCGGAGTTCTCCGCGCAGGTCGATGGCATCAATAAGATCGGCAGCGCCGAGATCACAGCGTCCAGCAACTCCTCCAGCAGGCTGCTGGAGCGTTCCTCGACGTCCATGGCCGGCGCCAAGAAGTCCGGGAACAGCGCTCAGGTGGCGGTCGCCAACACCCTGGGTGAGCTGCGGAGCACGGTGGAGGAGCTCACTCCCAACCAGGCCAACATGAGCGTTGGCAAGAAGATCCTGGGCTTCATCCCCGGCGGCAACAAGCTGGCCAAGTACTTCCAGAAGTACGAGTCGGCGCAGACCCAGCTGAACCAGATCATCAAGGCCCTGATGACGGGCCAGGACGAGCTGCTCAAGGACAATGCCAGCCTGGCCAACGAAAAAGTCCAGCTCTGGGAAACGATGCAGGCGTTGAGCGAATATGCCGTCTTCGCCAAGGCACTGGATGCCGCCTGCATGGAGAAGATCGACTCCACCCGCGCCGCCGGGCAGATTACCGAGGCGCAAAAGATGGAGGCGGACGTCCTGTTCCCCGTGCGTCAGCGCCACCAGGACATCCTGACCCAGCTCGCCGTCTCGGTGCAGGGGTACCTGGCGATGGACCTGATCCGCAAGAACAACGTTGAACTGATCAAGGGTGTGGAGCGGGCGCGGACCACCACCATCTCGGCCCTGCGCACGGCGGTGATCGTGGCCCAGGCCCTGGCCAACCAGAAGATGGTCCTGGACCAGATCGACGCCGTCAATACCACCACCAACAACATGATCTTGAGCACCAGCGAAATGCTCAAGGACCAGACTTCCCGAATCCACCAGCAGGCGTCCAGCTCCGGGGTCAGCGTGGAGACGCTGCAGAAGGCCTTCGACAATGTGTTCGCCACGATGGATGCCATCGACACCTTCCGGTCGGAGGCGGCCAAGAACATGGAGAGCACCGTCGGGGCCCTCGAAGCCAGCGTGCTGAAGGCCAAGCCGTACCTGGAACGCGCGCGGCAGGGCAAGACAGACTAAGTGACGGCGGAAAGCAGCAGGCGGTAACGCAGTGATTGGTAAGTTCATCGGCTCCCTGTTCGGCGGCGCCCCCGTGCCGGGCATCACCGAACAGGCTCCCGAGCCAACGGCCGACGCCGAGATGGCGCAGACCGCCGGATCCCTGGACAACCTGCGCAGCGCCATCCGGCGGGCCGGCGCTGAGCTGCCGACGTCGGTGTCCTCGCAGTTGCGCCAAATCGACGATGTGCTGCGCCCGCTGGTGAGCCATATGGTCGAGCAGGGGGCTTCGATGGAGCAGCAGGTGCTGTTGAATTCCATCGTCTGCAGCTACATCCCGGATCCCCTGCGCACTTATCTGGCGCTCCCGGACAGTGCCAGGACTGAGGAATCCGGGCCGACGCGGCTGCTGGCGGAACAGTTCGCCACGCTCGAGGAAATAGCTCGTGACCTGGCCAACCAGGTGCGGATCGGTGCCATTGCCGAGCTGTCCACCCACGGCCGGTTCCTCGAGGATAAGTTCGCGCCGTCCAGCCTTCGTCTGGAAGGCCGCTGATGGGCAATCTTGTGGCCGGGGCCAACGCCGCGCTGACGGCCGAGAACCCGGGACTGAGCAAGATCCTGGTCGGCTTGGGCTGGCAGTCCATTCCCAGCCGGGGGCCCCAGTCCGAGCTGGTTCCGCTGGCGATCATGTGCGACGCCGGCGGCCGTGCCGTCTCGAACGATCACCTGGTGTTTTTCAACCAGATCGCCAGCCCGGAGGGCTCGGTGGCCTTCGCCGGCACCGAGGACCAGGAGCAGATCGACGTCGACCTGTCCCTGGTGCCGGCCGGCGTCGCCAAGATTACGTTCATTGTCTACGTGGACCCCGATCTCCGCGGGCCCGGCACCTTCTCCGCCATCCGCAACCAGTACATCCGGGTGGCTACCGCACAGAATCAGGAGCTCGTGCGCTTCGATATTCCCCAGTCCCCGCAGGACAACATCACCGCCATGATGTTCGGCGAACTGTACCGCCACCGCGAAGACTGGAAGTTCCGGGCCCTGGGCCAGGGCTACACGACTGGCCTGCGCGGCGTGGCAGCCGACTTCCGGTTCGATGTCTAGGCGATGGCACTGAACAGGTCCAGCACCCGCACGGACATCACGTACCTCAGCCGCCGGGTCAAGCCGGCCGCCCGCGCTGAAACATCCGCCCCGGCGACAGCGCCGCCGTCGTCTCCGGTGTCCCCTGCGGCCGTGACGTCGCTGTCCCTAAGCCGATCGTCCGCGCCCACATCGCCAGCACCAGCCACGTCAGCGGCGACCCCATGGGCCGGAGCCCGGCCGGCAGCCGAGACCCGGCCCACCAGGCTCTTTCCGGCTCCCGGGATCGGCGAGACGAGGCTGCTCAACGCCCAGACACCGATGATCCGCCTCGACCGGCGCCAGTCGGCGATTGGCAGCCTGCTGGTGACGGGGGCAACCTCGGCGGCATGGGAAAGCCCAGAACGCGTGACCGGGGCAATGACCGTGGACGGCGCCGTCTCCGGCACTTCCATCAAGTGCTCGGGAAACCGCCCGCTTGTGGGCTACATGGACGGGACCGCCGTCGTGGCACTTCGGCATATCCGCGAGCTGCGCCGGGCGCTTTTTATCGGACAGCCTTCGGCCCCGCTGACCGTGGAGATCTTCGACGGCGGCACCGTGACGCTGCCCGCGGCCAGCGGGGAGCTCAGATACATCCTGTCCCTGACCGCGATCGATGGAGTCATCGAGCTGCGCGCCGAACCGGTGCCGGCCCGCGCCGACGCCGCCGAGCTCTGGCAGGAATTCGGCTTTTCCATGACCACCAACGCTGCCGCCTGTCGGCAGGGACACTGACGGGACGGCATGCGCCATTTCAGTTTTCTTAGCGACGAGAATGCCTCGCGCCTTTTCCACATCGCTCCGCAGGAGCTGAGCCTGGGCTCGGCGCCAGCGGTGCTGGCCGTGGCCTTGGGCGCCACGCTCTACACTCCGGCGGACCGCCCGAACCTGGCTCAGGATATCCGCAAACAGGCTGCCCGCGGCTGCCTGAGCATGGTGATCTGCCTCGAGGATTCCATCGCCGATGATGCGGTGGACTCTGCAGAGACCAACGTCGTGAACACGCTGACCCGGCTGCATGCCGGTTCCGCCGGGCCGCGCCGCGGGAGCGGCATCGGCAGCGACGACGACAGGAGTGGCGACAGCGGCAGCGACGCTGTCGGCGCCTTCCACTCCGACGAGGGGCCGTTGCTGTTTCTCCGGGTCCGCACGCCGGAACAGATGCTGAGCCTGGCAAGCCGCTGCGGTAAGGCACTGGACCTGCTGGTGGGTTTTGTCATTCCGAAGTTCGAGAATGAGACCGGCCAGGCCCAGCGGTTCCTGGATGCCCTGCATACCATCAACGCTTCACGCGGGGGCGGCCGCAGGCTGCGGATCATGCCCATCATGGAATCTCCGCTCGTGATCCACGGCGAGACCCGGGCCAGGACTTTGTCCGGTATCTGCGACGTGCTGCAAGCCAACAAGGAGGATGTCCTGGCCGTCCGCGTGGGCGCCACGGACATGTCCAGTGCTTTCGGCCTGCGCCGCTCCCGGGACCTGACCATCTATGACGTCAAGGTGGTGGCCTCCGTGATCGGGGACATCGTGAATATGCTGGGCCGGCCGGACAACGGATTCGTGATCTCCGGCCCGGTCTGGGAGCACTACAGCAACAGCGAGCGGGTGCTGCGCCCCCTGCTGCGGCGCACTCCCTTCGCCGACGCAAATGAGATGCCGCTGCGCGATCGGATTCTGACGGCCAACCTCGACGGGCTGATCCGCGAAATCGAACTGGACCTGGCCAACGGGCTGCTGGGCAAGACGGTCATCCACCCCACCCATGTCCCGCTGGTCCATGCCATGTGCGTCGTCAGCCACGAGGAATACGTGGACGCGCTGGAGATCGCCGGCAAGAACGGCGGCGGCGCCTCGGCCTCGCCGTACGGCAACAAGATGAATGAGATGAAGCCCCATCAGGCCTGGGCCGGCCAGACGCTGCTGCGTGCCGCAGCGTTTGGTGTTGCCGCCGAGAACATCACTTACGTTGACCTTCTGGAAGCGAGCATGAATTGAGCCAGGACATCTGGACCGGCGGTTTTGTGCGGGACGCCCTCGGCGTCGGCATCACGACGGACCACTCCGCGAGCCTGCTGCCGGTCGAGGACCTCGTGGGACTGGCACTGCGCCGCAACCCCAAGCGGGCCCACCTGCTGGTGTCCCGGGTGCTCGGCAAACACGTCCCCTCTGAACCCGGGCTGATCATAGCCGCCGGTGAGTTGCTGGGAGTGCTCGTCGGCGAGGCTCTGTCCGATACCCCGGAATCCGTATCCGTCACTCCGACCATTGCGGCCGGGCTCGCCGCGCTCCTGCGCGGGGAAACGCACGACGGCGGCCGGCGGGCCGCGTTGCAGAGCCTCCGTCTGCAGCTCGCCGGGTTGAAGACCCGCAACCCGCAGATCATTACCATCGGCTACGCGGAGACGGCCACCGGCCTGGGACGGCTTGTGGCTGACACGATCGGCTCGTATTACATCCATTCCTCCCGGCACGCCCCGGCGGGCGCCGCCGCCTACGGGTCCTTCGAGGAATCACATTCGCACGCCACCTCACACCGGCTGCTCCCCACGGATCCGCGGCGCCTGAACGCCCCTGAACCGGTGGTGCTGGTCGACGACGAACTCAGCACCGGGGCCACGATCATCAACACCATCACCGAACTCCACGCCTTGGCTCCCCATCCCAGCTACACGGTGGCTGCGCTCGTGGACCTGCGGACACCGGGGGACCGGGCCCGGTTCGACGAACTCGCGGAGCGGCTCGGGACCCGCATCCGGGTGGTGGCTCTGGGCACGGGGCAGATCACCCTGGGCGCGGACATTCTCCAGCGTGCCGAGGAGGTGGTGGCGGCACTGCCGCAGGCGCCGGCAACCCCCGATTCGGCACCCGGAACGGTGACCTTCCTCAAGCCCGCGGCAGACGGCGCAGCTGTCCGCAGCGACCGGTTCGGCAACGGCGGCGCCCCCGCGGCGGCCACCCTGGCCGGCATCGCGGAATCGATCCACCGGATGCTTCCGCAGGCGGCTGCCGCGGAGTCCGTTCTGGTCCTGGGCAGCGAGGAGTTCATCCACGTGCCCCTGGCCGTGGCCGATGCACTGGACCGGCTGAATCCGGACCGCGGCGTCCGGTTCTCCACCACCACCCGCTCGCCCATCGTCGCCCTGGACCGCCCGGACTACGCCATCACCGGCACGGTGCGGTTCACCAGCCATGACGTCACCGTGGACGGCCCCGGTGTGCGCTTCGCCCACAATGTTTCCCCCGCCGGCCGCAGATTCGGCACGATCGTCCTGATGCCCGAACCTGGAACCCCCGCGGAGGTTCTCTCGGGTCCCGGCAGCGTGACGGAGGGGCTCAGCGCCGTCTGCAGCGTCGTCGTCGTCGTCCTCCTGCCCGCCTCACCCATCCTCCCGGCGCCGCTGGCCGGACCGGCGTTCGGTTCCTACGCGCCCGAGGAAGTCACCTGGCTGCTCAAGGACATCGGTGATGCCGCGCTGGAAGCGCCAGCGGCCGATCGTGAAGCCGCGATGCAATCGGGCAGGGCGAACTATGCCGAGTCCCTGCCGATCGAATATTCGCCCTCGCAGCAGTACCAGCAGCTGTACCGGGACGCCTTGAAACGCTCCGCCGCGCGCGTCGCGCAGGCCGTGGGCACCGTGACCGAGATGGCGCTGGCCGCGCGCCGGAACCGGCCTGTGTTGGTTTCCCTGGCCAGGGCCGGCACACCGGTCGGCATCCTGATGCGCCGCTGGGCCCAGCAGATCCACGGCATCGACCTTCCCCACTACACGATGAGCATCGTGCGCGGCGTCGGGCCGGACCAGACGGCCCTGCGATACCTGGCCGCCCACCATGACCCGGAGCAGATCCTCTTTGTGGACGGCTGGACCGGAAAGGGCGCGATCACCCGCGAGCTCTCGGCCGGCCTCGACCGCTTCGCCGAAACCGACGGTGTTGCCTTCCCCAAGGACCTCGCCGTGCTCGCCGATCCCGGGCACTGCGCCGCCATGTACGGCACGCGCGAGGACTACCTCATACCCTCCGCCTGCCTGAACTCGACGGTGTCCGGGCTCGTGTCCCGCACGGTCTTCAACACGGAGTTCATCGGCCCCGACGACTTCCACGGGGCCAAGTTTTACCACCAGCTGCGCGGTGACGACGTCTCGCGGGAGTTCTTGGCCGCCGTCTCTGGCCATTTCCCAACCGTCGAACCGTTCGCCCGGGCAGAAGCCGGGGCGCTGCTGGCCGCGGACCGGACGCCCACCTGGGCCGGCAGGCTCGCCGTGGAAAGCCTCGGCCGGGAACACGGGATCGACGACCTGAACCTCATCAAACCCGGAGTCGGCGAGACAACACGCGTGCTGCTGCGCAGGGTGCCGTGGAAGATCCTGGTGCGTCCTGATGCCGCGCCCGAGATAGCCCACATCCTGCTGCTGGCTCAGCAGCGCGATGTACCGGTGCTGGAGGTGCCGCACCTGCCCTTCAGCTGCGTGGGGCTCATCGATCCGACGTTCAGCGGGGTATCCGGCGCCGATGGAGTCACTGCGGCGGCCGCCCTGTGAATTCCGTCCTGCTGGCCTCGGACCTTGACCGGACCCTCATCTACTCCGCGAAGGCCTTCTTTCTGGACGTCCCCGACCACCTGGCACCGGACATGGTGGTTGCGGAGCTCCACGAGGGGGTGCCGATCTCGTTTATGACCCGCACCGCCGAGCGGCTGCTGCTCGAACTGACCCGGACAACCATCTTCGTCCCAGTGACCACCCGGACCGAGGCCCAGTACCGGCGGGTCCGGCTGCCCGGTGCCGTGCCTGAATACGCGGTCACCACCAACGGCGGTGTCCTGCTCAAGAACGGCGAGCCGGACATCGAGTGGCAGACCACAGTCGGGCAACGGGTCTCGGAGGGCTCGGCGCCGCTGGCCGTCATCGAGGAATTTTTGTCCCGGGAGGCCTACCGGTCCTGGATTCTCCGGCTGCGCCAGGCCGAAGAGCTCTTCCTCTACGCCATCGTGGACCGGGAGCTCATGCCCGCGGAATTCGTGCGGGAGCTGGACGCATGGTGTGCCTCGCTCGGCTGGACGGTGTCCGTCCAGGGCCGCAAGCTCTACTGTGTGCCGCACGCGGTGACGAAGAACAGCGCCGTCGCAGAAGTCGCCCGGCGGACTGGGGCCTCCCGGGTGATCGCCGCCGGGGATTCGCTGCTGGACGGGCCGATGCTGGCCGAAGCTGACGTCGCCTTCCGTCCCTCCCACGGAGAACTCGCCGACGTCGACTTCCGCAGGGATCACCTGCGCGTCACCGATGCCCGCGGCATCCTGGCAGGCGAAGAAATCTCCCGACGCATACATGCGCTGGTCCAGCGCTGAGCACACGTCTACAGGCGGCCACCTGCCCAGCCTTGGCCTGACCAGGAACTCGGCCGTGATGTACGGGCCCAAGGGCCTGCGCTTCAATGCAGTGGACCCCGGCCCCACCATCACCAACATCAACGGGGCCATCCTTGCGTCCGACGGCAGGAGGTCCCGCCGTCGTCCGCTCGCCTTTGTAAATCCTCATTGTGGTGGGCGCCCAACAGGGCCACCATGTTCGTATGGACGCTGAAACACCGAAGGCGGCGGAGCTGAACCTTCCCCAGGCCTTCCTCCTTCTGGCAACGAACGACATGAACGGCAAACCTGAAGTGCCGGTGTTCGCACTCAGGACCACTGTGGCAGGGGCAATATTGGCCGAGCTGGACCTGATCGGTGCGATCGAGCTGCAGGGGAAGCGCATCAGGGCCACCGGCGACGCCCCGGCAACGGACTTCCAGCGCGAGCTGGAAGTCATCCGTGGCAAATCCCGGCCCCACACTCCCAAGGGGTGGGTAGGCATGCTGGAGGGCCGCGCCGTAGTGCAGCGTGTCTACGAGGGCATGGCGTCACTGGGCATCGTAGAACATGTCGGCGAAAAGCACCTGGGCCGGTTCCGGGCCGTGCGGTACCCGGAGAAGGACCACGCTCCGGAGTCGGCGCTCCTGGAAAAGATCCAGGCCGCCCTCAGCGGCCCGCCGTCCGAACTTGAGCCGCCGGATACCATGGCGACCGATGCCGGCTCTGATGCGGGGACCAGTGATGCGGGGACGGCTGACGCAGGGACGCCCGATTCCACGAAGCCTGGTGCCGGGGCCCCTGCTGCCAAGCCTGATTCCAAGGCGCCCGATGCGAGGACCATAGTGCTGATCGCCCTGCTTCAGGCGGCCGGAATGCTCGGCAAGCTCTTCCCGGCGGCAGATCTGACCCGGGCAACTGAGCTGTCGAAGGACTATTGGCCGTCCCGCGCGGTGGAGGACGAACTTCGTATGATCAGGCTGGCGGAGCAAGAAGCCGCAAACCTGTGATTCAACGCCTTCACAGTGACCACAGGCCCTCGAGCAGTTGCTGCACGTGCTCCGGCTGCTCGACGTTGGCGAAGTGGCCGCAGCGCGGGATCGTCACAGTCCTGACGTTCGGAATTGTGGCGGCCAGCCGGTCCAGGTCGGAAGGAAACGTGAACACATCAGTGTCCCCGCGGGTCGCCAGCACGGGGCAGCGGATGCCGCGCCACTGGTCAAAGTCGTAGTGCGCCACTGCCCGGGCAGCCGCGGAGAAGCTGGCCGGACGGGCGCCACGGCCGAGCCCGCGGATCACCCCCTCGGACATGCCTGCGGGATCGGCGAACAGCGGTGCCGTCAACGGTCCCATCACGGGGGTTGCGCCGACTGCACGGACCAGGGCCGGCCCTGCCGGACCCAGGGCCGCCAGTGAGCGCATGAGCAGCCTCATGCCGACAAACGCCGGGAATCGGGACAGACTGAGCAGCGGCTTGCGGGCGGCCTCGGACACGCCGAATGTCGTGGCCGAAATGGCGGCGACGCTCGCGGTCCGTTCCGGCCATGCCGCGGCAATATGCAACGCCAGGAAGCCTCCCATGGAGTGGCCCACGAGGTGCCATTGCGGGTAGCCGAGCAAGGCCAGCACCTCAGTGACGGCGCGTGCCATCGCCTCGATGCCGAAGTGTTCCAGCCTGGCTCCCTTGGTGGATTCGCCCCAGCCCGGCAGATCAATCAGGACACGATCGCGGGGCGAAGCGTCGGAAAGCAGCGGCTCAAAAGTGGTCCAGGATCCCGCGGCGCCGTGAAGATACACCTCCGCTGTGCCGGACGCCGGGGACCCGCCTCCGGTGCCCTGCTGGACACGCACCGTGCACGAGCCCAGCCCGGTTGGAATGATGTGCCGCCGCAGCGTGGCCTCCCGCGTCGCGGATTCCTGCCGAACGCTCATGCCCGCCTTCCTCTGGTGATCTCTAACGCTGTTGATCTCTACAAAGGATTCGGAGCCGTGGCGTTACTGGACCGGACCGGACGTGCAGAGCACAGCTGCCTGGTGAGGCACTAAACGGAAACGGACGACGGCGGGAGGTCCCGTCGTCGTCCGCGTAACTGGGCGGCAGGAAGGTTAGAGGTCCAGCACCAGAACGGGGCACGTGGCGCGGGAGACGCAGACCATCATGCAGCTGTTCTCGGCTTTTTCTTCGTGGGTGAGGACGGAGTCGCGGTGGTCGATCCTTCCCTCGATGACCGTGGTTTCGCAGGTGCCGCAGGTCCCTTCGCCGCAGGAGGAAAGGATGCGCGTGCCGGCTTCTTCGAGAACACGCAGGACGGATTTATCCGCCGGGACGGTCAGCCGTACGCCGCTCGTTGCCAGTTCGATTTCGAACGCCACATCGTGCGCGGTGTCCACCTTCTTTGCCGTGAACCGTTCCAGGTGCAGGGACCCGGAGGGCCATTTCTCGGCACAGATTGCCTCGACGGCGGCCAGGAGCGGTTCCGGACCGCAGGTGTAGACGGCTGTGTGGCTGTCCGGGGAGCCCAGGGCCGTGGGCAGATCGATGATCCCCTTCTGGTCCTGGGGCCACAAGGTGGTTCGGGTGCTGTGGGCGGTTAGCTCATCCCTGAAGGCCATGGAGGAAAGTGTCCGGCCTCCGTAGACGAGTGTCCAGGGCTTCCCCTGCTGCTGTACTTCACGGACCATCGCGGCAATGGGCGTGATTCCGATACCACCGGCGACGAACAGGTAGCTGGGGGCATCGACCAGCCGGAAGTGGTTCCGCGGACCGCGGACAGTCACCGAATCGCCGGCAGCCAGCGATTCGTGAACGAACTGCGAGCCGCCGCGGCTGTTGGGCGCATTGAGGACACCAACGACGTAGCTGCTCCGATCTGCCGGATCGCCGCAGAGGGAGTACTGCCGCGTCAGGCCGTTGGAAAGAACCAGGTCGATATGGGCGCCGGGTCGCCACGGCGGAAGGTCTTCGCCGTCCTGGTGCTGGAGGGTGAGGAGTACGACGTCGTCGGCTGCGTGTGTCTTCGACGCGACGCGGGCAACGAAATGGGCCTCTTCGAGGGTGAGGTCCGAAATCGGCCCGGAGATGGTCTCTGTTGTGCTCATGGTCCTGCTCTCAATCTGAAAGTCGTCGCGTGGGATGGGTGCGGGGAAGTGTGTTCTAGTACTGCGTGAGTGACAGGCGGCTGAGCCGCCCGCCGATGAACCACTCGGTGACGTAGAGCCAGTGATCGTCGGCAGCGATGCCGTGGGGGCTGTTAAAGAACCCCGGGTCCACAACCGGTCCGTCCAGGCCCTCGGGGGTGCGGCGGTTGGGCCAGGCGTCGTCCTCGTTCGACCGGGGCCGGGTCTGTTCAAGGACGCGGGTGAATGCATCGCCGTCGAACCTCGCGACTCCGCCGAAGAGTTCGGTAATGTAGATCCGGTTCTCCACGAGAACGAGCGAGGACGGGCTGTCCAGGACTCCTTCGCCCAGGAGCCGCGACTGCATTCCGTTCGGGTCCATGACCACGATTCGGCGGTTGGTGCGGTCCGCCACGTAGATTTCGAGGCGCCCATGGTGGGTCCGCAGCATTATCCCGTGCGGGCAGGCGAAGGCGGTGCCCGTTTCAGCGCCGTCCCGCGTTCCGAGGTAGTGGCCCGAGGCGTCGAAACGGTGCACCAGGCTGGCGCCGTACCCGTCGGCTACCCAGATGTCACCGCTGCCGGAGTATCGGGAGTCGTCGACGGCGATCGACGTCGGGCGCCATGACTCCAGTGCATAGTCCAGCAGTGGCGGGCATTCCAGTTCCAGGAGGACGCTTCCGTCCCTGTTCAGGATCACTGCGCGCCCGGGCGAGAAGTGATCGGCGTAGGCCGACGCATCGGCGGGATCCTCGACGAAGCGGTGCCCGGGATCGGCCACCGCGATGACTTCTACGCCGTCACGGTCGCAGGTGAAAATGCTGTGCATTTCGGTCAGGGACGTTCGTATGGTTTCGGAGCGACCTGAAGGGTCGATGACCAACAGGTCGCAGCCTTCCGGGTGGGCGCAGAGAATCCTGCCGTCGCTGAGCACGGCGACACCGGAGTGCATCCAGCCGCGTGACTGTGGCAGCAGGCCGGAGAGGTTCTCCCAGCCGTTGACCTCAGTCAACGAACTTCACCGGAAGCTTTGCGAAGCCGCGGACCATTTGCTTGGCCCAGCGCTCCGGCAACCCGACGACGCGGATCTCAGGGCCTTCGAGGAGAGTCTCCACGAGGACGCGTCCGGCCAGCCGGGCCAGGGGTGCGCCCAGGCAGGCGTGGATACCGTCGCCGAAGGTCATGATGCGGTTCTCCGGCGTCAGCTCGCGGCTGATATCAAAGAAGTCCGGGTTCTGGAAGACCCTTTCGTCCCGGTTGGCGGAGCCCAGCAGGAACATCACCCGGGAGTCCGCCGGTATGGTCACGCCGGCGATGGTGATCTCGGCGGTGGTCTGCCGGCAGAGGTTCTGGCCGGGGGTGTCAAAGCGGAGTGTCTCCTCCACAAAGGCCGGAATGGCGGCAGGGTCCTTCGCAAGGCAGCGCTGGAAGGCCGGGAACTTGTCGAGGGTGGCCACGAGGTTGGTGAGGAGGGCGGCGGGGGCGTCGATGGCTGCCGACAGAATCAGATGGGCGAGGCCCACCTGTTCATCCGGCTCCACCTTCCCGGCGTGCATGCCGAGGATGATCTGGGTGATGGCATCCGCCCCTGTGGCGGTGCCACCGGCTTCGACCTCTTCGCTCCGCTTCCCAAACACGTCCGCGAGGTGCTCTTCGGCTTCCTGATTGGAGACCGCGGCGTCGTCCGGCACTCCGAACTCGCCCACCGTCCGCACCATGGAGCGCAGGAGATGTTCCTGCAGCATTCCGCTGTCCTCGACGGCCATGCCAATCATTTTCGTGGCCGCACCGATAGCCAACGGAAGCGCCACCTCAGTGGCAAAATCACCGCCGCCGTTCTCGCGGAGTTCCGCGATCAGGTGGCGGGCCAGTTCCCTGATGCCGTCTTCCTTGGACAGTATCTCGCGTCCGACAAAGACGCGACGGACGGCTGATCGCAGCGAGGTGTGCCGGGGAGCGTCGACCATGATCAGGTTGCCTGCCCCGTAGGACGCATGAGTACCGTCCATGTCATTGCCCAGGGCGCTGGAGAGCTGCCCGTGGTTTCGCAGGCCTGCCTGGACATCGGCATAACGCGAGACGACGTACAGGTCGCGGCGCTCGTTGTAGTAGACCGGCGCCTTGTCCCGCAGGATTTTGTACAGCTCATAGGGATGGTCATACGCGGCGTAGGAGAGCGGATCGTAGAAGACGCCGGGATCTGTCTCCAGAGCGGGATTCGGGCCAATCCCGGGCGCCGCGACAGGGTCCGGCCTGAGTGCTTCTTCGCCGGCGAGTGCGGCGCCGCTGAAAGGGCATTGCTGGATGTCGGTGGTGTTCGGATCAGTGGCTAACGACATTGGTAGGCCCTGCTTTCGTGGGGTTTGCCTGGATGAGGGAACGAGACCTCAGCCGTGTGAGGAAGGGGATCTGAGCGCGATTTCCTAAAGACTAGCACGTGCCAGTTTTTCGTCAAGGGATGTCCTGACAAACTCGGCGGAGGGCCATCAACCCTGCGCGTATAGGATGTCCAAGTGATCTCTAAACGGCCGACCATGATGGACGTCGCCACTCGCGTCGGCGTTTCACGGCAGCTTGTGGGGCTCGCCTTCCGCAATGAGGCGGGCGTCAGTTCCTCGACGCGGGAACGCATCTTTGAGGCGGCTTCCGAGCTTGGATACAGCCCGGACATAGCGGCGCGGTCACTTCGCCGGCGGAGCAGCAACTACATCGGCGTGCTTTTCAATCCCGCCCACTCATCCGCGGACGACATTGTGGAAGCCCTCTATGCGGCGGCCCACGAGCGTGGCTACAACCTGATTCTCGGTGCCTTGACGGCGACGCGGGACGAGCGGGATGCCATCACGGAACTGCTCGGGTTCCGCACTGAGTCCGTCATCCTGATTTCGCCGGAAACGCCTGTAAACGAGCTGCGGAAACTGGCAAAGAGGCTGCCGGTGGTCAGCATCGGCAGACCTCTGCCGCAGGGTGTCTGCAGTGCTGTCCGGTCAGACGGGCAACGGGGGATCGCGGCGGCCGTGGACCATTTGGTGGAACTCGGGCACCGGGATATTGCCTACGTGCTGACGCGGTCACTTCCTGAATTCGCTGCCCGCCACCAGGGATACGTGACGGCCATGGACAGGCACGGACTGCCCTCGCGGGTCCGGGAGATCGGCGGGGACTTCACCGAGGAATCCGGCGCCAGTGCCGCCGAGTCGCTTCTCGCGGAGCCGGTCATGCCCACCGCGGTGGTCTGCTCCAACGACCACGCTGCCATGGGCCTGATCCATAGGCTTCTGCGTGCCGGATTGCGGGTGCCCGAGGATGTTTCGGTCACGGGCTACGATGACAGCCGCATCGCCAGGCTGTCGTTCCTTGACCTGACGAGCGTCCGCCAGGATCCCGCGGAAATGAGCACGGCAGCCGTTGAGGCCGCCGTTCAGATGATGTCAGACCAGGAGTCGGCGCCCCAGGAACGCATGATCGTTCCCACGCTGGTCATCAGGGGAAGTACGGGCCAGCCCCGGTCAGAGGCGCAGCTGCACCCCAGGTAGGCCGGCGCTGCCGCCGACGTCCCGGCGCAGCGTTTCCCGCGGAAGTTGCATGCCCGCATCCGCAATCCACGCCGTGTGCCCCGCGTCACAAAACTGGCACGAGACAGGACTTTTTCAAAAAGCCTTGCACGTGCCAGGGATTAGGCGTAAGAATGTCCTGACAATAAGTCGAAGATCGGCCGCTCCCACCGGACACCAGTTCCGGATGGAGGCAGGCTTCGGCACCTATGAGAGGGACACGACGAAGTGAAACCTATTTCTACCTTCAAGCGGGGACTCGGCGTAATTGCCATGGCGGGCGTGGCTACGCTGGCGCTGGCAGGCTGCACCGCAACGACCACTGCATCATCAACCACCGGCCTGGCCGACAAGTTCGGCAGCCGTGCCGAAAACCGCAGTGTGTACTTCCTGACCTACTACAACCCTGCCGGCGACGCATTCTGGGCCCAGATCCTCAAGGGAGCGGAAGACGCGTCCACTCTCGGCGGCCTGCAGCTGACGCACCAGACCGCCGATGCTGATCCGGACAAAATGGTGGACCTCGTGGCAACAGCCACGGCGTCCAAGCCCGCCGTCATCGTGATGCCTTTCAACGAAGGCGAGAAGTGGGTCAAGGTGGCGTGTGACGCCTCCAAGGCAGGCATCAAGGTCGTTGCCTACAACGTGCCGGCACCCGAGAGTGCCGCCGACTGCGTCAGCGGTTTCGTCGGTCAGGACTTCTTCGAGGTCGGCACGCTCGTTGGCGAGCGTCTCGCTGCGGAAGCCAAGCTGGGCGCCGGCGACAAGGTCCTCTTCCCGGCGGAAGAGCCCGAGCAGAACTACGCCATCCAGCGTGGCGGAGGCGTGCAGAAAGCGCTCGACAAGGTGGGTGCGAAGGGCGAGTACCTCCGGACCTCCGCTTCCGATGAGGAAGCGCTGAACTCCCTCACCTCATGGCTCATCGCCAACAAGGACGTCAAGGCAGTGGCGCCTCTGGGAGGCACCCCGCACCGCAACATCCTGGCTGCCATGGAGGCAGCCGGCGTGAAGGTTCCTATCGTCGGCTTTGACACCTCCCCCCAGGTCATCGACGGCATCAAGGCCGGGGACATCATCGCCACGGCTGACCAGCAGGGCTTCGTCCAGGGATTCCAGTCGCTGATGCAGAGCGCCCTTGCCATCGACTTCGGCCTGGCACCGGCGAACATCAACTCCGGCGGCGTCTCCCTCATCGACAAGACAAACGTGGGAAACCTCGAAGCGCCGGACCTCCAGGGCGTCCGCTGGTAACTGCGTCATAGGGGGATGGAGCGGCGGCCACGCCCCCGCTCCATCCCCTTCCGGGCCCCAGCGCCCACCTCTTCCATTCCGCGGCATCGACGCCGCTGCCATCGAAAGATCAGGTCATGTCACCACAAGACACAGGCACCGACCAACACGTCCTCACGGCGCCGTTGGAAACAGGGGCCATCACCAAAATCCGCCGTCTTGCCGATAACCAACCCGTCACAACAGCCGAGAAATTCAAGGACTACATCCGCTACACCCGCGGCCGCGGAGCCCTCGAAATCGGCGCGATCCTGGCGGTCGTCATCATCGGCTTCGTCATCGCCAGCATCGCCAGCCCCGCCTTCCCATTCCTGTCGGCCAACAACCTCTCGGGCGTCATCTCCCAGAGCATTCCGGTATTGGCCATCCTGGCCATCGGAGTCGGCATCCTGATGATCGCCGGAGAATTCGACCTCTCCCTGGGCGCGAGCATCGGGTTCTCTTCCATCACGTTCATTCACGTCTCCAACTCGTTCGGCTGGGGCTGGGGGGTCCTGGCCGCAATCGCCGCGGCCACCGGTATTGCCCTGATCAACGGACTGATCGTGGTAATCACCGGCATCCCGTCCTTCATCGCCACTCTTGGCATGGCGTTCTTCTGGACCGGGGCCAGCATCTTCATCAACGGCACGGCACCGGCGCTGCTGCGCAAGGGCAAAGACGAAGCACTCGTCACCCTCTTCGCCGGCGATTTCGGCTTCTTCCGCTCGCAGCTGGTCTGGATGATCGTGGTCGGAGTAGTGGCGTGGTTCTTCCTGCACCGCCACAAGCTCGGCAACCACATCTTCGCCGTCGGCGGCAACGCATCGGCCGCGAGGGCCATCTCCATCAACCCGCTCAAGGTCAAGCTCCTCTCCTACGCCCTGTTCGGAGCGATGGTGGGCCTGGCCAGCATCCTGATCTCGGTCCGGACCTCCTCCATGCAGCCCGGTTCCACGGAGGATTACACCCTGATGGCCATTGCCGCTGCCGTGGTAGGCGGAACCTCCCTCCTCGGAGGCCGGGGCACCATCATCGGCATGATCGTCGGCGCCGCCCTGATCCGCATCATCGAAAACGGCCTGATCCTGGGCAAGGCGCCCGGCTTCTACATCCAGCTCTTCGTCGGCCTGATCATCGTGGTCGCCGCCATCTTCAACAAGCTCATGGAAGGCAAAGCATCATGACCATCAACGAGGACTACCTGCTCCGGATTGAGGGCATCACCAAGAAGTACGGCGTCAACACCGTCCTGGACGATGTATCTTTCGACATCGGAAAAGGCGAGGTTGTGGGCCTCCTTGGTGACAACGGTGCCGGTAAGTCGACACTGGTCAAGATCATGTCAGGCGTGGTCGCGGCCACCGCAGGCGACTTCTCCTGGGACGGCACCAAGCACCCGCACGTGAACAGGGCCCTGACCGAGAGCCTGGGCATCGAAACGATCTTCCAGGACTCGGCGCTGGTCCCGCAGATGTCCATTAGCCGCAACATCTTTATGGGCCGCGAGATCACGAACCGCCTAGGTCTGATGAAGATCAAGGAGATGGATGCCATCACCTCCGAAATCCTGGACTCCGTGGTGACCATTGAAGGCATCAAGAGCTCCAAGCAGCTTGTCTCGTCGCTGTCCGGAGGTCAGGCGCAAGCGGTGGCCATTGCCCGGGCCGTCCACTTCAAGCGCAGCCTCCTGATCCTTGATGAGCCTACGTCTGCGCTCGCGGTGCGCGCCACGGAAGCATTGCTGGACTACCTGCGGGCACTGAAGGCCGACGGAGTCAGCTCCGTACTGGTCACCCACAACCTCCACCACGCCTTCGAAGTCTGCGATCGGCACATCGTCATGAACCACGGGCGCAAGATCCTCGACGTTCGCCGCGAAGACACGAGCGTCGAAGAACTGACTGCCGCCGTCGTCGAAGGTGAACTTGGCATCCGCCGATACCGTGAGAACGCCACCGCGGCCTGACCCGACAATCCGGTGATGACGGGACCCGGCACCCGCCTCGGAAGAGGTTCCCCGGCGACGGCCTTGCCCATGGGGCGGCAGGGCCGTCGAGTCGAGCAGACGTCACGGTTTCTCATCGTCAACGGACGTCCGCCGGCTTCCTGCCCCCACCCGTTCGCAACGTCATTCCGGAGGACCACAATGCTGCAGGATCACATCGTCTTGCCCGAGGACCTTTTCGTGGATGTCGACCGCGCAGGTCCCGTTCCCCTCTACTCCCAGGTCTCGTCCTGCATTGAGCAAGCAATTCTCACCGGCCACCTGCCCGCCGGTGCACGCCTGGAGAACGAGATGGTTCTGGGGCGACGGCTGGGCCTTTCACGGCCAACCATCCGCCACGCGATCCAGGAGCTCGTCGACAAAGGACTCCTGGTGAAAAGCCGGGGAATCGGCACCCAGGTTGTCCACGGCCAGCTCACCCGGGATGTGGCACTGTCCAGCCTCTTTGAAGACCTGTCCAGGATTGGCAAGCGCCCGGGTTCAAGAGTCCTGACGCACGAGCTCGTAACAGCCCCTCCGCACGTTGCCGAAGCCCTCGACACAGGACCTGGCGCCAAGGTCTTGCACCTGCGCAGGATCCGTCTCGCAGACGGCGTTCCGTTCGCCATACTTGAGAACTACCTGCCGGAAAGGTTCGCCGCCTTGTCGCACGGACAGTTGGAGCAAGGCAGCCTCTACCGGCTGATGCAAGCCCGCGGCGCAACCATGCGGGTGGCCAAGCAGAACATCGGCGCCCGGACAGCCGAGCCAGACGAGGAGCGGCTCCTCGAAATGCCTCCCGGAGCTCCCGTCCTTACCGTCAACCGCCGGGTCTATGACAGTCTCGGGAAGGCTGTCGACATCGGCCGCCATTGCTACCGTCCGGACCTGTACTCCTTCGACATCACGCTGGTCGACAAGTAGGCGGCCGGCCGGCTCTGCAGGTCAACGGCACCAACGCAAGCGGACGACGGCGGGAAGTCCCGCCGTAGTCCGCTTCTTGCCGGTAGCGGGTACTGCCTAGAGTGCGCCCTGTTGGGAATTTCCGCGGGGATCGGCACCAGGCGGACGACCTCCACGGGTTCCGCCAGGAGTCCCTCGAGCGAAGCGTTGAGCCGCTTGACGGGATCCCCGTCGCCGTGGGCGTCGAGCAGTGCGGCGTCAGCCACGCACTGGCAGCAACCCAGCGGCTGAGACCTGGTCGGATGATGCCAGGTTCGCGCCGGTCTCGCTGTCGAAGTAGCTGGCCATTCTGGCCTCGAGGGCTATGGTGCAGGGATCTCCGGCTATCAGGCGTGCTTGTCCCGTCTGGCGGATCCAGATGAGGTCGTCCTGGTTGAGTTCCCACATTTTCAGGCCGAGGGCAGGG
The DNA here is from genome assembly GCF_023913835.1 of Pseudarthrobacter raffinosi. NCBI lineage: Bacteria > Bacillati > Actinomycetota > Actinomycetes > Micrococcales > Micrococcaceae > Pseudarthrobacter > Pseudarthrobacter raffinosi. Next base: position 64,159 of record NZ_JAMXBG010000018.1, read on the forward strand.
TCCGGCTGGACTCCGATCAGGGTGTCCGCGCCGAGGTATTCGATGCGCCGGACGGTACCGGCCAGACCTCGGCCGCCGACGTTGGCCGAGGTCGTGAGGTGCTCCGGTCGCAGGCCCACTCAAAGGTGCTTGTGCGTCCATTGGCTGCTGATTTCCGGTGCGGGAAAGATTCGGTGGGGGAGTGGAACCTCGAGGCGTCACACTGCGACTGAGGATGCCAGCACCGCGCCTGCTGGCTGGCACGACTGGCGTTCGATCAGCCTGACGGGAATGACGTTTTTGCGCCGGAACCTCTTGTCGGGCGTCGCGATTCGGGCGAGGATGCGCTCGGCAGCAATCCGTCCGACCTGACGAGGGTTCTGGTCGATGACTGACACCGAGGGTTGGAGGACATCCGCCATGGGAAAGTCGCCAAAACTGATGAGCGCAATGTCGCTTCTTTTCAAAGCCTGAAGGGCCGGGAAAACGCCCGTTGAGAACCGCGCGTTGGAGGAGAAGATAGCCGTAGGCGCATCGCTCAGTGCCAGCAGGGTCCTGCAGACCTGGGCGGCAGCGTCCGCGTCGCGCGACCCAAGCACAATCAGATCCTCGTCGATCTCCAAACCGGCATCGTCAAGGGCGGCACGATAGCCTTCCAGGCGCAGCCTCGTGGTGGGGACGTCCGGTGAGTCTCCGACGATGGCGATGCGGCGGTGGCCGTGGGAAATGAGGTGCTGCGTCGCTTCGAAGGCGCCGCCGAAATCGTCTTCGACGAAGTAGTCGGCGTTGAGCTTGGTGGGTACGCGGTCAATGAAGACGATGGGGAAGCTGTCCTGCCACCGTGCGAGGTAGGACTGATCGGCTGCGATCGGGGCGATAATGAGGCCGTCGATCTGGCGGCGGACCGTCGCTTCAATGATGCTTTGCTCCAGGGACGGGCTATCCCCGAGGCTGGTCACGACGATGGCCATGTCGTGTTCGCGTGCCGCCAGCTCAATCCCCTTCGTGACGGCAGCGAAGAAAGGATCGGCGACGTCAGGCACAGCGATGCCAATGACGGCGGATTTGCCCTCGCGGAAGGTGCGCGCGAGCATGTTCGGCACGTACTTGAGTTCGCGCATTGCCGACTGAACGCGCTGCCGCGTGTCTTCCGTGACGTGCGGATCGTCGTTAAAAACCCGGGAAACCGTCTTGGCACTCACTCCGGCGTGCGTGGCCACATCCTGCATCGTAGTCACGGTTCGGCTCCTTCATTGTTTGCTGGGCACACCCTACAGGCTGGGCTGTTCAAAAGCGGGAACACCTCCACTGTTAAAGATGTCATCGGTGACAATCCGCCGCCCACCCCATCCTGCCCGATGTCCGCAGTAACTTCAAGCAACGCATGTCATCGATGACATGCGTTTTTTGATTTCCCTTGACATCGATGACATAGGCATCTAAGTTTCTGTAAGGCAGGTCACAGCGAGTTCCTCGAAGCCGAAGGTTAGAGCCACTCGATCCAGACCTGCGAGTTTGATTCAAGGCAGCGCTTCAAGGGTGTAGCAGCAGAGCTTCTTCACCGTGGCATGACCAACGGAGGAGACAGTGATGAACACTGCTGAAGTTCGACCCCAGGTTTCCCAGCAGGAAGCCGAGCATCTGACGTGCACCTTGGACGAGCTGGTAGAGCGGGCCCGTACCCTCGCTGTCAGCGGAAGCCGGCGCATCCTGGGCATTGCGGGAGCGCCGGGTGCAGGAAAGTCCACTGTGGCGCAGGCTATCGCCGATGCCTTGGATGGCCAGGCTGCCCGGGTCGGAATGGATGCTTTCCACCTGGCCAACGGAGTTCTTGCTGCGCGTGGCTCGATGGACCGCAAGGGCGCTCCGGACACGTTTGACCCCTGGGGATATGCCAACCTGCTACGCCGGCTCAAGGCGAACGGCGAGCCGGTTGTCTATGCCCCGATGTTCGATCGCAGCCTGGAGGAATCCATCGGCTGCGCGATCCCGGTGGCCCAAAAGGTCCCCCTGGTCATTACCGAGGGGAATTATCTTCTCCTGGACGCCGAAGGCTGGCGGGAGAGCCGGGCGCAGATCGACGAGCTCTGGTTCCTGGACCTAAGCGACGACGAGCGGCAGCTGCGGCTGCTCCGGCGCCACGAAGCCTTCGGAAAGCCGCCCGCGGAAGCAGAAGCGTGGGTACTTGGCAGCGACCAAAGGAATGCCGCGGTCGTTGCTGCTACCCGGGAACGCGCCGATTTGATCATCGACCTGAGCTATTCCCACAGCCGTGAGACCTTCACGAAGGCCTGAATGAAGAGGAAGACAGAAGTGACAGCACAACGAAGTGTCTCCGGCTGCAGGGCCGGGGCCGCCGCATTCGTCCCGTACCAGCTGACAGGTGTTACACCATGACAACAATCCCCGTTTTGGAAGCCCGCGGCCTCACCCGCAGCTTTGGCAATGTACGCGCCCTCGACTGCGTCGACTTCGATGTCAACGCAGGCGAAGTGGTTGCCCTCATAGGTGACAACGGCGCCGGAAAATCGACCCTCGTAAAGGCACTGTCGGGAAACCTTGCTTTGGACTCCGGCAAGATCCTGTTTGCCGGCGGCGAGGTTGAACTGACTTCCCCGAGCCATGCCAGCAGCCTGGGCATCGAAACCGTCTATCAGGACCTTGCCCTGGCACCACACCTGAACGCAGCCCAAAACATGTTCCTGGGCCGCGAAATCCCCAAGCCCGGCTTTCAAGGGCGGCTCGGATTCATGGACAACAGGACAATGCGTGCCAAGTCACGGGAAGCCTTCGATGAACTCGGAGCTACGGTTCGAAGCCTGTCCGACCCAGTCGGCAGCATGTCGGGAGGCCAGAAGCAGGCGATCGCCATTGCACGTGCTGTTGCCTGGGCCAAGGGTGTCATCTTCCTGGACGAACCGACAGCCGCGCTGGGAGTCGTACAGACAAAAAACGTGCTCGAGACGATCCGGCGTGTCCGTGACAAAGGTGTGGGCGTCGTGTTCATCAGCCACTCGATGCCGCACGTCATCGATGTTGCCGACCGAGTCCAGGTACTCCGGCTCGGACGCCGGGTGGCCACCTACGAGGCGAAGAAAACGACTGTGGAAGAACTAGTCGGTGCAATGACCGGCGCACTTGATGGAGCACACTCATGACCACAACCGAAGCCGTACCCCGGACAGCCGGGACGGCACCCGAGATTTCACGCGCACACACCCTCCGACAAGTTCTCCACGTTCAATCGTTCCAGATCCTGCTTGTTCTGATGGTCATCTTCCTGGCCTTCACAGCGCTGGCGCCGGACGTGTTTCCGACCTGGGGCAACGTCCGCCAGATCATCCAGAACGTCTCCATCCTGGGTGTCCTGGGTATCGGCATGACCTTCGTCATTGTCACCTCGGGCATCGACCTGTCCGTTGGATCCAACCTTGTCTTCTCCGGAGTCGTGGCGGCAAAAGTGATGCAGGCCATGGGCGATTCTGGATGGGGAACTGCCATTGTCGGTATCCTCGTCGCCGTCGGATGCGGGCTCGGTTGGGGTCTTCTCAACGGTGTTCTCATCGCGAAAGCCAAGGTGCCGCCGCTGATTGTCACCCTGGGAACACTTGGCGGCGCCTTGGGGCTGGCGCAGGTCATCACAGGCGGCGTGGACATCCGCGAAGTACCTGCGGTTCTCCAGGACACCATCGGATACGGCAACGTTCCGGGAACCACCTGGCCGACAATTTCCCTGATCGCGATGGTCCTGATCCTGATCTTCGGGACCGTACTCCACCGGACCAGATTCGGCCTCTACACCTTCGCCGTTGGCTCCAATGAGGAATCCGCCCGCCGGGTTGGCGTGAAAGTGGACCGCCAACTGATTTCCATCTACGCACTCTCCGGTGGCCTCGCCGGCGTGGCAGGCATCCTGTCGCTGTCCCAGTACGGCACGACCGCCATCGCCGGTCAGTCAGCGACAAACCTTAACGTAATCGCCGCCGTCGTGATCGGTGGAACGTCACTCTTCGGCGGTGTCGGCACCATCTTCGGAACCGTCATTGGCCTCTTCATCCCCGCGGTACTCCAAAACGGCTTCGTCATCGTCGGCATTCAGCCGTTCTGGCAGCAGGTGGCAGTCGGCGCCGTTCTCGTCCTCGCCGTCTATGTCGATCAGCGCCGCCGGGCGGCGGCAGCCCGAGGGCAGTCCGCCAAGCCTGACGGCAAAAAGAAGCTGTACGGCCGACGCTCCAACTGATTTTCCCCCCGCATCAACCTATCCAAGCAAACTAGGAGCTACACAATGAAGTTGACCCCTAAAGCCACCCTGCTCGCGGCTGCTCTCCTCGCCGCAACGTCCCTCACGGCCTGTGCCGGCGGAAGCGCCTCGGCCGGGAGCTCAGCCGGAGACCAGCCCAAGCTCACCTTCATCCAAGGTGTGGCCGGTGACGAGTTCTACGTCAGCATGCAATGCGGCATCGACGCCGCTGCCAAGGCAGCCGGCGCAACGATCAACACGCAGGGGCCGGCCAAGTTCGACCCGACCCTTCAAAAGCCCATTGTCGATTCTGTTGTGGCATCCCAGCCGGATGCCATCCTGATCGCGCCAACGGACGTGGCCGCAATGCAGGCACCCTTGAAGGCTGCTGCGGCCGCGGGCATCAAGGTCATCCTGGTTGACACCACGGTGCAGGACCCCTCATTCGCCGCGTCTGCGATCGCCTCGGACAACAAGGGCGGTGGCCTTGAGGCCTTCAAGGCAATCAAAAACCTTAGCCCCAACGGGGGCAAAGTCCTCGTAATTTCCACTGACCCCGGAGTCTCAACAGCCGATGCCCGTGTTGCGGGCTTCGAAGAGGGCGCCAAAGCCGACTCAACCTTCCAGTACCTGGGCGTGCAGTACAGCCACAACGATCCGGCTGAAGCCGCCAGACTCGTTTCCGCTGCGTTGGCCAAGGACCCGGACATTGTCGGAGTCTTCGCGGCCAACACCTTCGCGGCAGAGGGAACAGCCACAGGCATCCGCCAGGCCGGCAAACAGAATCAGGTGAAGATCGTCGGCTTCGATGCCGGGCCGGCACAGGTCAAGCAGCTCAAGGAGGGCATCGTCCAGGCCCTGATCGCACAGGAACCGGCATCAATCGGCACCCAGGGTGTGGAGCAGGCCCTCAAGGCCATCAAGGGCGAGCCCACAGAGAAGGAGATCCAGACCGGGTTCAAGCAGATCACCGCGGACAACATCAGCGGTGACGGCGCGAAGTATGTCTACAAGTCCTCCTGCTAACAGCGAGCGTTCCGGTGCCGTTGTCCGCCCACTCGCAAGCTGGCAACGGCACCATCCCACCTCTCCCGACCAAAGAGAAGAACGACATGACGTCCCTGAATGAAGCGGCCCTTCCAGAAACGGCAGGCCTGCTACCCATCCCCTCGTATCAGCGCCGCGCGGTGCGGACCGGGATTGTTCACTTCGGCGTCGGCGGATTCCACCGATCGCACCAGGCAATGTTCATCGACCGCCTCCTGAACCTGGGCGGCTCCCAGGACTGGGGAATCTGCGGCGTCGGAGTGCTCGCCTCGGATGCCCGCATGCGCGATGTCCTCGAAGACCAGGATGGCCTGTACACGCTGGTGTTGAAGGGAGCGGATGGCACCGAAGACGCCAGAATCATCGGTTCTATCACTGAGTACTTGTATGCCCCCGACGACCCGGCAGCGGTGATCCGCAAACTCTCAGATCCTGCTACGCGCATAGTCTCCCTGTCCATTACCGAGGGCGGCTACAGCATCAGCGACGGCACGGGTGAATTCGATCCCCGTACGCCGGACATTCTCCACGACCTGAAGCAGAACGCCGTTCCACGCTCCGCGTTTGGCCTGATCACCTCAGCCTTGGCGCACCGCCGTGACCAGGGCACGGCCCCGTTCACCGTCATGTCGTGCGACAACATTCAGGGGAATGGCAACGTCGCCGGCAAAGCGCTCGTGTCCTTCGCCCGACTCAAGGATCCCGAACTGGCCGGCTGGATCGCCGACACCGTAGCCTTTCCCAACTCCATGGTCGATCGCATCACCCCCGTCACCACCGACCATGACCGGGCCGCGGTGACCGAAGCTTACGGATTCTCAGACGCATGGCCGGTCGTTGCCGAGCCATTTGAACAATGGGTTCTCGAGGACAAGTTCACCGCCGGGCGTCCGCCTTTGGAAGACGTCGGTGTGCAGATCGTGGACGACGTCGAGCCCTATGAACTCATGAAACTTCGGCTGCTCAACGCGAGCCACCAGGTCATGAGCTATCTCGGCTACCTCGCCGGATATCGGTTCGTCCATGAGGTCTGCGCCGATCCGCTGTTCGCCGAGTTCATCAGCGGATTTATGGAACGCGAGGCGACACCCACCCTGCGACCCGTGCCCGGAATCGATCTGCAAGCGTACCGGAACGAACTCATCCACCGCTTCGCCAACCCCGCCATTCGTGACACCCTCGCCCGCCAAATGGTCGACGCATCCGAACGGATCCCCAAATTCGTGCTTCCGGTGGTGCGTGAACAGCTTGAACTCGGAGGCCCAATAGACCGGGCTGTACTCGTGATCGCCGCCTGGGCGCGGTTCCTGGAAAGCACGGACGAAGATGGCGAACCGGTAGCCATCACCGACCGGCGCCTGGACGAACTCCGCGCGGCTGCCCGTGCGGACCAGATAGAGCCGGGTGCCTTCCTCAACCTGACCGAAATATTTGGCGACCTGGGCCGGAACGCCCGCTTCGCCGCCGCGTACCGGCAGGCCCGCAAAGCCCTGGAACGCTCCGGGGCGCGAACCGCCGTTCAGGACCTGACCGAACTCTTGATGCCTACAAGGAGTACTTCATGACCGACTCACCCACAGCCAGCACGGCAGTCGAAGCCCGATCTGCAACAACCGACTTCAACGGCCGCTCCATCCTGGTCACCGGAGCCAGCGGCGGCATCGGGGCCGCCACCGTCCGGCAACTCACCGCCGCGGGGGCGAAGGTCACCGCCAGCGCCCGCACGCTCGAGTCCTTGGCGCCGCTCTGCGATGAAACTGGCGCCCAGCCCTTGGCATTCGACCTGACCTCCGAGGAAAGCATCAGAGACGCCCTCGAGGGCCTGGACCTGTGGGGCGTCGTGAACTGCGGCGGCTTCGGCGGCGAAATCGCCACACCGCAGGACACCGACATCGACGTCTTCGACAAGGTCATCAGCATCAACGCCCGTGGGGCCCTCCTGGTCATCAAACATGCGGTGCCCTCCATGATCCGCCAGGGCAATGGCGGTGCAATCGTCAACGTCTCCAGCCAGGCCAGCATGGTCGCACTTCATGGCCACATCTCCTACGGCTCCTCCAAAGCCGCCCTGGACAACATCACCCGGGTGTCGGCCCTGGAACTTGGCAAGCACAACATCCGCGTCAACAGCGTCAACCCGACAGTGGTCATGACCGACATGTCCAACTTCTACTGGGGGCGACCCGACGTCGGCGGCCCCTTCCTTGAGCAAATGCCACTCGGACGATGGGCCACCGTCGACGACGTGGCCGGCCCCATTGTCTTCCTGCTCAGTGACGCCGCCGCCATGATCACCGGTGCTTCCCTCCCGATCGACGGCGGCTACACCAGCCGCTGACCGCCGTTCCCGGCGCGGGGCGCCGCGACCCGACCTCAATGTGAAATGGATGACAATGAACCTGACCGAAGAACGCGCATCCGAGGCGATTATCGTCTGCGGAGTGCCGGCGAGTGGCAAGACGACGTTTGCTCATGACCTGGCCCGCGAGCTCCACTGGACCATCCTTGACCTGGACACCGTCACGAATCCCTTGTTTGAGCACATGGGCGGCGAATTCCTGGTCGATGTCCCTACAGCACAACCCGCAGCGCGTGCGAGCGTGAACGATATTCGCTACACCTGCCTCTTCGACACCACCCGGGAGAATCTCGCACTGGGCAACAGCGTGGTTGTTGTTGCTCCGTTCACGTCCGAACGCACGTTCCCGGCTGCGTGGGCACGGCTTATTGAACGCCTCGCGATCCCTGAACCGCGGGTGCACCTCGCCTGGATGGACACCCCGCCGGGCGAGGTCGTGAGACGCATGCGGCTCCGCGGAGCGGCCCGCGACCTCGACAAGGTCAAGAACCCGGAGCGTTTCCTTTCTCCAGAGGTTACGCAGGCCCCCGGCGTCGGGCATATCCGTATTGATGGCCTGCTTACGCCGCGTCAACAGCTTGAGCACTTCCTCTCGGACTTCGCTGTGCGCGAGGCCGTGCACTGAGCCGCCGCTAGCGGTCACCCCGCCATTCCTCCACCGAGGGGCCATGCCTCCCAAGGCGCACCCCCTACGAGGCGCGATTTGTCGCGCCCTCACGACGGCAGTTTCCGGTGCATCCGGCCGCCGGACCCCAGATCCTCACAAGACCAAGACCATCTAATTAGGAGAAACCAGTGAACACTCTTACGACTCTCGAGCGCCGCGGCATGGCAGCGATCTCGACCCCTGGCGGCAAGATGCTCATCGTTGCAGCCGACCAGCGCAACGGCATGAAGGCCGTAATGAACGACGCACCCGGCGGGCCGAACTCCATTACAGCCGAGCAGCTCTCCGACGCGAAGGTGGATCTGGTCCGCTACCTGGGAAACGCCGCACCGGCCATCCTGCTCGATCCTGAGATTGCCCTGCCCCGTGTGGCGGATGAGGGCGTTCTCTCTCGCGACACCGCGTTGGTTGTCGGTCTTGACGCTTCGGGCTTCGACACGGTCGACGGCCTTCAGTACACAAAGTTCGTCTCGGGAATGACGCCCCGCAGGGTGCGCGAACTCGGCGGCAACGTGGCGAAGATGCTCTGGTACATGCGCCCCGATCTTCAGGACGCCAGCTCGCGCGTCGCGGATGAAATCCGCGAACTCGTCACGGCATGCACCGACGAAGGACTCCTCCTCATCGTCGAGATCCTGGTCTATCGCCTCGAAGACGAAAGCGAGGAAGCCTACGCTGCTGCGTTCCCCGGACTCGTCGCCGGTGCTGCCCGGCTCTCCGTCGAATGCGGCGCCAAGGTGCTTAAGCTGCAGTACCCCGGATCCGGTGAGGCCAGTGCCTCGGTCACCGAGGCGGCCGCAGGCGTGCCGTGGGCCGTACTGTCTGCAGGCGTGGACCACGAGACGTTCATCAGGCAGGTAGAGATCGCTGTCGCAAACGGTGCCGGCGGCGCCATGGCGGGACGCTCGCTCTGGAAGGACAGCCTTGCTGTCTCGGCAGAAGTCCGCGAGCGACTGCTGACGACGCGTGCGCTTCCCCGCCTGCAAGAGCTCGAAGCCATTGTGGACGGGACGCTGGTGGCGTCCCAACGCGCCACCATCTGATCAGCGCCCATGAGGCTGGCGGACGACGGCGGGAGGTCCCGCCGTCGTCCGTCTTCTGTTCTCAGGCGTCCAGCAGTCCGCCGCTTGCCCAGCGCCGCACGGCCAGCTTCTCGGCGGCGTCGAACTCCAGGAGCGCCACGCGGCAGAGCTCTTCCACGTTCGCGGTCCAGGCTGCTGCCAGACCTTCCGCGGTCGCCTCGTCGGTGAGCGGGAAATTGACGTAGGCCAGACCTTGAAGAACAAAGCTCACGGCGTTGCGGGAGACGGGCTGGTCCGCGTTGACGCAGTCGTCCCTCACCTGCCGGGACAGTTCGGTGCGGTTGAGTGGATGCTCACGAAGCCTGGCTTCCATGGCATGGAACATCTGGCGGAACTGGGCTGCGGAAAGTGCCGGCACGTCCGTCACCCTGGTGACCTGTTCCTCGATGCCCGGCTGCAGGTCCGCGGGCGCAGGAAGATCCTCGCTCGAGAACCGCTTCGCGTCCCAGACCCAGCCACCTTGTGCCGGAGAATATTCGACGCCCTGGCCGATCTGGGACACCCACGTCCCAAACTTTCCCCAGCCTCCCCAGTCCGTCTTCAGGGAAGGCTCTGCAGTGAGTGCCCGGTGGGCCACCATCGCGCCGTTAACCGGTCCGGGAGCGGCGCGGACGAACTCGAGGACCTCACGGATGGCGGGCGAGGCGGACTTGGCCTTCGCCTTCGCTGCGGCGGGGACAGTCTGGTGCTTCCCGGACGCCACCGCATGAACCGGCTCCACCGTTGAGCCGTTGAGGATGGCGACGAAGTCGTGGGATTCCACCACATGGTCCGCCATCTCCCGGTACGCGAAAGCAACGGCACCGGCTGCGATAACCGTGGTCATGCGGTCAGCGGCCCGGAACCGCTGGATCAGGGACGTGAAGTCGGCATCGGCCGAGGCAATGAAGAACTCTTCGATGCCAACGTTGCCGGACAGCGCGTCCATGGCGTCGAGCACCAGATTGATGTCCGTGCTGCTCTTGCCCCGCTGCGTCAGCGACGGGCAGTCGATCACGCGGAATCCGGCGCGGGTCCAATACGTCCGGTACTTCGAGTACACCACCGGGTTCAGGTAGCAGTTGCGGATCAGGAACCGGCGGGCGTCCTCGCCGGAACCACCTGCTGACAACGCATCCGCCCAGTGCTTCGGGTCTTCGGCAAAGCGCTTCGCTGCCAGCGGATCCAGTGCCTGCAGGCCGGTGAAGACGTTGTCGAAATCAACGAACATCGCAGCTCGGATGCCAGGCCTGCGGGACGGTGGGAGGGCCTCATTCATTGGCTCAGTGTGTCAGGAACGGCGCGAACTGGCGACCGGTCCGGCTGCGACACGCTAAGGGCGACGGCATGGCCCCGCGAACCGCGGCAGTGAGCGGACGACGGCGGGAACCTCCCGCCGTCGTCCGCTCACTGCGTGCTCCGGTTACAGAACCTTGCTGAGGAACCCCTGAGTTCTGGCGTTCCGCGGCGAGGAGAAGATCTCATCGGGGGAGCCTTCCTCGACGATCAGTCCCTGGTCCATAAACAGCACCCGGTCGGCCACTTCCCGGGCGAAGCCCATTTCGTGGGTAACTACCACCATGGTCATACCCTCATTGGCCAGGTCCTTCATGACGGTGAGCACCTCGCCGACAATTTCCGGGTCCAGGGCTGAGGTGGGCTCGTCAAAGAGCATGATTTTTGGATCCATGGCCAGCGCGCGGGCTATGGCCACACGCTGCATCTGACCGCCGGACAGGCTCCCGGGGAAGGCCTCCATCTTTTCGGCCAGACCCACCTTTGCCAGCAGCATTTCGGCTTTGGCGCGGGCTTCGTCCTTGTTGACCTTGGCAACCTTGAGCGGGGCCAGCATAACGTTGTCGATGACCTTCAGGTGCGGGAACAGGTTGAAATGCTGGAAGACCATTCCCGCTTCCTGCCGGACCAGGTTGATGTTCGTTTTCGAATCGTCCAACCGGTGCTTGTTGATCACGATGCTGCCGGACGTGATCGATTCCAGGCCGTTCATGCACCTCAGGAACGTGCTCTTGCCCGAACCTGAGGGGCCGATGACGCACACCACCTCACGCTCACGGATGTGGCAGTCAACGCCTTTGAGGACATGGTTCGGGCCGAATTTCTTATTCAAATTCTCAACAAAAATCACAGTCATATTCCGATCTAAACGCTCGCGGGCTCGGGAAGTTTGAGGGGGTCCACCTGGATGCCGGTCCGTTTCTCGTACAGGCGCCCCAGCAGGGAGATGCTGTAGCAAATGACGAAGTACATGGCGGCGACCGTCAGGAACGTCATGATGGGGTCGCCGGTGAGGTTGGTGACAATGTTGCCCGCGTGGGTCAGCTCCACCAGCCCGGTCACCGTCACCAGGGAGGAATCCTTCACCAGGCCAATGATGAAGCCGACGCCGGGGGGAACCATGATCTTCCTGGCCTGCGGCATCACCACATACCGGAGTTTCGCCCAGTAGTTGAGGCCGAGGGCATCTGCCGCCTCACTTTGTCCCCTCGGCACGGCTTCGATGCTGCCACGCACAATTTCTGCCACATAGGCGGCGGCGAAGCAGGTCAATGCGATGACGGCCGAGGTGAACTTGTCCAGTTCCAGGCCGGGGAACAGCAGCGGGATTCCGAAGAAGATGAAAAAGATGATGACCAGAATCGGGATGCCGCGGACGCAGCTGATGTAGATGGTGCTGATCCACCGGGCGATCCTGCTGGGGGACGTTCTGGCAATGCCGAGGATCAGTCCGAAGATGATGCCGAGAATGCCGGACATGGCGCAGAGCTGAATGGTCAGCCAGGCCCCCTTGGCCAGCGGAATGAGGTCCTGCCAATCAAAGGCCCTAAACACGTGCGCCCACCGCCCACCGAAACAGCGTTGTTTCGGCCCGTTTCGAGGCCAGGGACAGCAGGGCGGAAACGCCAAGGTAGAGCAGCCCGCCCACTGCGAGCACCTCGATGGTCCGGTACGTGGTGTTGCTGACGCTCATGATCGCGTTGGTCAGTTCAGGAAGCGAGATGATGGATCCAATCGACGAAGCCAGGAACAGCAGAATCAGCTGGTTGGTCAGTGCAGGGAAAACGTTCCGGGTGGCTGGCAGCAGGACGATGTAGCGCACGATCTGGGCGTTCTTCATACCCAGGGCCTTGCCGGCCTCACGCAGGCCGTGTGGCACCGACTCGAAGCCGGCCCGGTAAATTTCCGCCGTGTATGCCGCGTTGTTGAGGGTCAGGCCAATAACGGCGGCCCAGATGGGTTCGAGGTTGATGCCCAGCGCGGGAAGGGCAAAGTAGATCAGGTACAGCTGCACCAGCAGAGGCGTGTTGCGGATGGCCTCGATGTAGCACGAGCAGAAGATGCTGACTGCTTTTCCGGGCCCGACCTTCCCCAGGTACAGGAAGACGCCGAGTGCGCTTCCTGCCACCATGGCCACGAGCGTGATGTAAAGAGCTGTCCAGAGCCCCTCAAGCAATAGCGAGCTGAACGGGAGAAGGTCTCCGAAATATAAAGCCATGAGCAAAGGGTCCTATCCGTGAACGGCGGTGTGGGTGAATGACTGCCTGTCCTTCACCCACACCGGAGAGTGCGTCCGAATACTGTTAGTGGGCGAGGAAGGGCGGAAGTTCCAGCCCGAACCACTTCTGCAGGGAGGCCTCGTTCTGTCCGGAGATGGTGTAGTTCCGGATGAAGTTGTTGATGTAGTTAACCCACGTCTGGTCGCCCTGCTTGACGCCGATGGAGAACAGCGCCGGCTTGATCGGGTCGCCCTTGAGCACCTGGAATGCGGACGGATCACTCTTCACGAGCCCGCCGATGATCGCGTTGTTTTCAATCAGCGCGTCCACCTTGCCGCTCTTGAGGGCCTGGATGGAATCGGCCGTGGTGTTGAAGCCGGCGATCTTGGCGTTCGGGAAGGTGGCCTTGAGGATTTGCTCGCCCACACTTCCGCGCGACGTGGCCACGGATTTCCCGTCCAGATCCGCGTAGCTGGCGATCGGGCTTCCCGCGGGCACCATAAAGACGGTGGAGCTGGCGGCGTACGGCTCGGACATATCCACCACCTGGGCCCGCGCATCCGATGCCGTGAAGGTTGCAATGACGGCGTCCGCCTTGTCGGTCTGCAGCAGCGGGATGCGGCTTTCGTTCGTGGCCGTGACGAACTCAATCTTTGCGCCCAGCGAGGCGCCGAGCGCGTTCGCGACGTCAATGTCGAAACCCTCGTGCTCACCTGATGACGTCATCACGCCGTATCCCGGAGAGTCGGCACTGACGGCGATTTTGATCGTCTTCGTCTTGAGGATCTGGGTGAGGTGGCTGTCAGCCACGGCTACTGTTGCGCTCGCAGCGCCGGCCGAGGCGCCGCCGGAGGAGCAGCCTCCCAGCGTGAGGGCCAACGCGATAGCCGGAACAAGAAGCAACTTCGGTGTTGCTTTGAACATGGTGCTCTCCTGGGATTATTGATGCGGATCGGATGCGGGGGTGACGGAGTCCGGGGATCCCGGTCGTTCGCCGTCGGAGATCATATAGGAATACGCACTATCATATAGGGGATGTGACGCAGGTCAAGCCCCTCCTGAAAACCGCTTGTGTGCGTTCGCCGGAAGGGGTTGGCGCGGTTCATCCGGACACGCCAGAGGCGCCGCCGTGCCCCGGTAAATCAGGACACGACGGCGCCTCGCAGCTTCTACTCCGACGGGGAGTTACCCCGCCGGGGCGTTACTCGGCGGGACGTTACTCGACGGGACGCAGGCGCACCGCCTGCATGCCGCCGTCGACCGCCAGTTCAGTGCCCGTCGTCGAACCGGCCAGCGGACTGGCCAGATACGCGACCGCCGCTGCAACCTCCTCCGGCGTCACCAGCCGGCCGTGCGGCTGCCGGGCCTCCAGCGCCGCGCGTTCGGCTACCGGGTCATCCGCCTGGCTCAGCAGCCGGTTGATCCAGGGCGTGTCAGCCGTGCCCGGATTGACACAGTTGACCCGGATGCCTTCGCGGACGTGATCGGCCGCCATGCTGAGCGTCAGCGCCCGGATGGCGCCCTTGGTGGCCGCGTAGAGTGCGCGGGCGGGCAGCCCGGCCGTGGCGGCGATGGAGGACGTGTTGACGATCGCGGCGGCGGGGGACTGCCGGAGATGGGGCAAGGCGGCACGGCTCACCCGCACCGCGCCGATCACGTTGACGTCCAGAACGCGCTGCCACTCGGCGTCGTCATTGTCCGCAACGGTTCCCTGGGCCCCTATCCCTGCGTTGTTGACCACGACGTCGATCCCCCCGAATTCCCGGGCAACGCGTTCAACGGCGGCACGCACCGAAGCGTCATCGGCCACGTCGCATCGGATCGACAGCGCCGCTCCGGACGCCGCCTCGGGATTCAGGTCCAGCACCGCCACCCTCGCTCCGCGCCGGGTCAGATGCGCCGTTATGGCCGCTCCGATGCCGGAAGCCCCGCCGGTGACGATGGCACGGATGCCTTCAAACTCCATTGCCGGGTCCCCGTTCATGCGATGAATTCATGGCGCTGCCGCCCCAGCCCGTCAATTTCGATTTCCACAACGTCGCCGGCCTTCAGGTACGGGAACCGCCCGGACAGCGCGACTCCCTCGGGGGTGCCGGTGCAGATGAGGTCGCCGGCCTCAAGCACCATGTACTGGCTCAGATTCCAGACGATGGTCTCGACGTCGAAGATCATGTCCGCGGTGGATGAGTCCTGGCGGATTTCGCCGTTGACCCAGCTGCGCAGCCGCAGCTTGCCGGCGTCGACCTCGTCGGGGGTGACCAGGTAGGGACCCGTGGGGCAGAACCCCGGTGAGCTCTTGCCCTTGGACCACTGGCCGCCGGAAACGTTCAGCTGGAAGTCACGCTCGGAGAGATCGTCCACCACCACAAACCCGCCGATGTGGTCCCGGGCGGCCTCGGGGGAGTCCAGGTAGGAGGCGCGTTTGCCGATGATGATCCCGAGCTCCACCTCCCAGTCAGTTTTGGTTGATCCCCGGGGGATGGCCACGGCATCGTCCGGACCGCCCACGGTATTGGGTGTCTTGAGAAAGATGACCGGATGCTCCGGCGGCTGGGCACCCGATTCCGCTGCGTGGGCGGCATAGTTCAGGCCAACGCAGACGACGGCGGACGGGCGCACCACCGGGGCGCCGTAGCGTACGACGTCGGAGCTGACGTCCGGCAGCGTGCCTGCGCCCAGTGCTGCGGCGGCAGCCGCGGGGCCACCGTTGGACAGAAAGTCACCGTTGATGGCCGGTGTGATGCTTTGGAGCGAGTAGTGCCTGTCCCCGTGGACCAGGACGGGCTGTTCGGCGCCCGGGGCGCCAATCTGGGCGAACTTCATGAGGCATATTCCTTACTGCTTGATGCGCGGACTTCGCGTTGGGCATGAAGATAGCCGAACAGCTGCCGCAGGCCAAACGACCATTCCGGCAACTGTTCCGCCGCCCCCACGACGTTTATGAGGGCCCCGAGGTGGCGGCTGCGGATGGTCACCGTATCGCCCATGTGGTGCGTGAACCCCTGTCCCGGATGGTCCCTGTCCTGCGTTGGCGCGAAGAGAGTGCCGGTGAACAGTGCAAAGCCGTCCGGGTACTGGTGGTGCTTCCCAACCGTCGCGGCGACGAGCTCTTCGAACGGACGGCTGATCCGGGACACGGAATTGCGTCCCTCCAGTGAGTAGCCTTCCCGGCCTTCGACGCGCAGCAGGATTTCCTCCTGGCGCAGCGTCTCCAGGGTGAAGCCGTCGTCGAACAACCGGATCAATGGACCTAGGGCGCTGGACGCGTTGTTGTCCTTCGCCTTCCCCAGCAGCAGGGCACTCCGGCCCTCCACGTCGCGGAGGTTCACGTCGTTGCCCAGGGTTGCGCCCACAACTGTGCCGGCCGAGGTGGCAATCAGCACCAGTTCCGGTTCCGGGTTGTTCCAGGAGGAGAACGCAGGGATCCCGACCGCCGCGCCCAGCCCCACCGACGAGAGCACCGGGGCCTTCGTGAAGACCTCGGGATCCGGCCCGATCCCCACCTCCAGGTACTGCGACCAGAGGCCTTCGGCGATGAGCACCTTCTTGGCTTCGGCAGCCGCGGGGGAGCCGGGCCGGATGGAGCTGATGCTGCCGCCGAGGGCACGGCCCACCAGTTCCCGCATCTCGGCCGCGCGGCTGGCGTCTCCGCCGCAACGCTCCTCGATGACCCGTTCGATCATGCTGTCCACAAACGTCACGCCGCAGGCCTTGATGACCTGGAGATCCACGGGAGCCAGGAAATGAGGGCGAGCCGCGTCCTGCGTCAGCGACGCGTGAATGATCTCGCTGGTCTTCCACCGGGGCAGTGTCATCGCGGCGCGGACGGCGGCCACGAGATCCGGCCGTTCCAGGAGCTCGGAGACGGTTTCGGCCAGATGCTGGAGGTCGAAGACGTCCTGCTCCTGGACGGCGACCACGCGTGGTCCGCCGGTTTCAACGTCCCAGACGCGGCCGATCAGGAGTGCCCGCGCTGCGTCTTCCGGGAGTACCGAGGCCCCGCCGAGGTCCAGTGCGGCGCTCATGGCCGGACCTCGTTTCCTGCAGTCTGGACTGCAGTCTGTCCCTGCCGGACGGGCCGCTGCCACACCCCATCCACTCGCTGCGGAACGCGCCACGGATTGGCATCCTGCAGAGGTTCGGGCAGGCGACCTTCCGGGAACGACTGGTAGGCCACAGGCCGGAGGAAGCGCCGGATCGCGGCCGTTCCTACAGAGGTGGTGGCCGATGTTGTGGCGGGGTACGGTCCGCCGTGGTGCTGGGCGTAGCTGACCGTGACCCCCGTGGGCCAGCCGTTCCAGAGGACCCGGCCGCTGATGTCCGTCAGCCGTGCGGCCAGTTCTGACACATCATCCTCCGGCTCCGCCTGGAGCGTGGTGGTCAGCTGTCCCTCCAGCAGTCCGGTGAGTTCCAGGAGTTCCGATTCGTCGCCGTACTCCACCACCAGGCTGGCCGGCCCGAACATTTCCTGCCGCAGAATTGACGGATCACTGCGGACAGCCGCGGAAGTCGTGTGGAGCACGGTTGGCGCCGGTGCCTCGACGAAGTCTCCTTCCACGAGAACCTCCACGCCGGTGGTGCCCCGCAGATCCTGCACGGACTGCCGGTAGCCCTCGTGCAACCGCGGGCTCAGCAGCCGTGCTGCGGCAAAGTCCGCCAGCGCGGCGCTCAGAACCTGCCGGACGCCGTCGGCCTCTCCAGCCGGAACAAACAGCAGCCCCGGCTTGGTGCAGAACTGTCCCATTCCCATAGTGAATGAAGCGGCGTATCCGCTGAGGATTTCGTCGCGCCGCACCGCCCAGGCGTTCTCGGTGACGAATACGGCGTTGATGCCGCCCAGTTCGCCGAAGAAGGGAATCGGTTCGGGCCGGGCGGCGGCACGGTTGAACAATGCCCGGCCGCCCGCCGTCGAACCCGTGAACCCGATGGCCTTCACGGCAGGATGGTCCACCAGGGCCTCCGCGGCAGGCCGGCCGGTGACGAGCGAGAACAGCCCGGAAGGTGCTCCGGCGGCATCGAGTGCTGCGATGACGGTCTCGGCGGTGCGGAGCGCGAGGTTCCGGTGCCCGTCGTGTGCCTTGTGCACCACGGCGCACCCGGCGGCCAGTGCCGAGGCGCTGTCGCCGCCCATCACGCTGAAGGCGAAGGGGAAGTTGGAGGCTCCGAAGACGCCCACGACGCCGATGGGAACGTTGAGCCGGCGCAGGTCCGGCCGCGGGCCCATGCCCCAGTCCGCGTCCACGTGATCGATGGTGGCGTCGAAGTGCTCGCCGTCGCGGACCTCCGTGGCGAAGAGCCTGAGCTGGAAGACCGTGCGCTTGAGCTCGCCCCGGAGCCGCGGCTCGCCCAAATGGGTTTCCTGAACAGCGATCTCCACCAGCGCATCGGCGTCGTTCTCCAGTGCGGCGGCTATCGCCTCCAGCCAGGCTGCGCGGGTGCTGGGGTCTGCGGCGCGGCCCTTTTCGAAGGCTGCGTGGGCGGCGTCGACACTCGCGTTGAGGTCATGGACCGTGGTTGTCATCGGAGAGCACCGGCTCCGGTCACGGAGGCGCCCGTAACCGCGGCGCGGTCGCCCACTTCGAGCCATCCGGCGCCGGCGGGGAACTCCCAGCGGGCCCGGGAGGCGCTGAGCATTTCGGCGCCGGTGCCCGGGAGTTCCGGGGCGGCGTAGCGGCCGTTGACGATGCGGACCGGCTCGGCGAAGTGCTCGTGCAGGTGGTCAACGTACTCGATCATCCGGCCGTCCTGGCTTCCTGTGATGGCCGCGTAGTCGAAGAAGGAGAAGTGCTGGACGAGTTCGCACAGCCCCACGCCGCCGGCGTGCGGGCAAACCGGTACGTTGAAGCGGGCAGCGAGCAGGAGGTTGGCGATGTTCTCGTTGACGCCGCCCACACGGGTGGAATCCAGCTGGAGGACGTCGATGGAACCGGCCTGGAGCAGCTGCTTGAACACGATGCGGCTGGCGACGGCCTCGCCGGTGGCGACGCGGACGGGGGCAACGCCCTTCCGGATCTCCGCGTGGCCCAGGATGTCGTCCGTGCTGGTGGGTTCTTCGATCCAGTAGGGGTTGAACTCGGAGAGCTGGTTGACCCACTCGATGGCCTCGGAGACCTCCCACCGCTGGTTGGCGTCGATGGCGATCGGGAGGTCGCCCACGGCCTTACGGGCCAAGGCCATGCGGCGGCGGTCGTCATTGATGTCGCCGCCCACCTTCAGCTTGATCATGGAGAAGCCGTCCGCGGCGGCTTCCTTGCTCAGCCGGACGAGCTTCTCGTCGCTGTAGCCCAGCCAGCCCGGCGAGGTGGTGTAGGCGGGGTAGCCGTCCACCTTCAGGGCGGCGATCCGGGCGGCCTTTCCGTCTTCGCCGGCGCGCAGGATGTCCAGTGCCTGCTGGGGGCTGAGAGCGTCGCGGATGTGTGTGAAATCTACGACGTCGACGATTTCTTCGGCGGGCATCTCGCTGAGCAGGAGCCACAGGGGCTTGTTCTCGCGCCGTGCGCGGATGTCCCAGAGTGCACTGACGAGGGCGCCGGCCGCCATCTGTGTGACGCCCTTCTCCGGGCCGAGCCAGCGCAGCTGGGAATCGTGGATGAGGCGCTTCGACGCGCCACCGAGGTCGTAGATCAGTTCATCGATGTCCCGGCCGAGGAGCAGGCCGGCATAGGCGTCAATGGCGTGCGTGAGGATTTCGTTGCCGCGTCCGCAGGTGAAAACAAAGCCGTGGCCTTCGTCGCCCGCGTCGGTGCGGATGACGACGTACGCAGCGGAGTAGTCCGGGTCAACGTTGACCGCGTCGGAACCGTCGAGCTCCAGGGACGTGGGGAACCGCACGTCTTGGGTGTGGATGGAAATGATGGAGGTCATGGGTTTCTTCTCTCTCTGGTCAATTCAATTCGTGAACACGATTCCTATATGAATTCTCATAATCATATAGGAACGGTGACTCAGATCAAGTGCCCGAGAAAAAAGAAGCCCCGGCCAGCAGGCCGGAGCTTCGATTTCAGGTGACGATATGCCTTCTTGGTGGTCCGCCGTTCTCCAGCGGCGAGAGGTCTGCCGTGCCTTCGAAGGCCTTGGCGAACCGGGCGAAGGAGTTCCTGATGTGCTGGGCCATGGCCTCCTCGGCGCGGTCGGGCAGGCAGGACGCGATGGCCTCCCGTACGGTGGCGTGCTCGGCGATGGTGATGGCGCCGTCGATGTCTGCCGGGTAGAGGCGGAAGGTGTGCAGGTGGCAGTGGGTCTGGGCGAAGGCGTGCTGGACTACCGGGTTCCCGGCTGCCAGCAGGATGGTGTCATGGAAGCGGGTGTCATGGGCCACGAGGTCCTGCCGAGCGTCGCCGCTGGTGGTCTTCATGGAGTTGCGGATGGCCGACAGTTCCTTCTCCAAGGCCGCGGCTGGGTTGGCGAGGCGGTCCACGGCCGCGGACCGCGCGGCCCACGGTTCCACCAGCAGCCGGAACTCAAAGAGCGATCGCAGCGCGGGTAGGTCCAGCAGCGGCGTGGTGCTGTATCCTCGGCCGGGGCTGTAGACCACCAGGTTGTCACCCTCCAGCCGTTGCAGCACTTCGCGGACCGGGGTCTGTGAGACGCCCAGGCTGCGGGAGACCGCATCAATATTGATCCGTGCGCCGGGTGCGATTTCGCCCTTGAGGATGGAGGCCCGCATGGAGGCGTAGACGTCACTTACGGCTGCCTTGCCTTTGGATGCATCGGATGATTGACGTGTGGGCACGCGGTTACCTCTTTGTGCTGGTTGGTGGAGTCGCTGTGGGAATCATATTCCACGGGTGGGAGCGGCCGGGGGTGGGGCGTTTTCTTCCAAAAGTTGCTCTGGATCACATTAACTATATGATTATTCCGATTCCTACATGATCTTGCGCCGGAATCCTCGGCGTCTTCCCCGGTGTCCAGGCACCCGAAAGCCACGTTTACGTCAAAGGAGACGGTATGACTGTCCTAGGCAGCAGGCTCGCCCCCAACTCTTCCCCCAATCTTTCGTCCAAGGCTCCCCGCACCATGACCCGCAAGCGCTGGGTGATCATCTGGCTCGCGTTCATCGGGCTCAGTATTAACTACCTTGACCGCTCAAGCCTCAGCGTTGCCCTGCCGTTTATGGGTAAGGATTTTGAGCTCTCGGCAACCCAGCAGGGCCTCATTTTTGCCGCCTTCTTCTGGGCGTATGACTTCTGCCAGCTGGCCGCCGGGTGGTACGTCGACAAGGTTGGGCCGCGGAAGTCCTTCACCCTGGCAGCGGTTTGGTGGTCCGTGTTCACCATGGTCACCGCCTTTGCGCAGAATTTCTGGTCGCTGTTCGCCGCGCGGTTCCTGCTCGGTGTCGGTGAAAGTCCGGCCCCCAGCACCGCCGCCAAGGTGGTGGCCACCTGGTTCCCGGTCCGCGAACGGGCCTTTGCCACCAGCATCTGGGATTCAGGCTCCCGTGTAGGTGCGGTCATCGCGCTGCCGATCGTCACGTTGATCGTCGCCTTCACGTCCTGGCACGCGGTCTTCATCATCATTGGGATTGCCGGCCTGATCTGGGCTGTTGTGTGGTGGAAGATGTACCGGAGCCCCGAGGACCACCCGACGGCCAATGACGAGGAGCGGGCCTACATCCGGGGAGGCGGTGCCCGGAGCGCAGCGAACGACGACGCCGACGCAGCGAAGCTCCCCTGGCGCTCACTGTTCAAATACCGCACCATCCTCAGCATGATGTTTGGCTTCTTCTGCCTGAACAGCGCCATCTACTTCTTCATCACCTTCTTCCCGAGCTACCTCGTGAAGGAACGCGGCTTCGACCTGCTCAAGCTCGGCCTCTTCGGTGCCATCCCGGGCATCTGCGCGGTGGCCTTCGGCTGGCTGGCCGGCTACGTTGCCGACCGGGCCGTCCAGCGCGGGGTCTCGGTCACACGGGTCCGGAAGACCGCCATCGCTGGCGGTCTGATCGGCGGTTCGGTCATCATGTTCGCCGCCGTGGTCCCCGAGGCGTGGATGGCACTTGCCCTCCTGTCGGTGGCATACTCCAGCCTCACCGTCGCCGCCACCGGCATCTGGTCGCTCCCCGCGGACGTTGCCCCGAGCTCCCGCCACGTCGGATCCATCGGCGGGCTCCAGAACTTCGCCTCCAACCTGGCAGGCATCTTCACGCCGGTCCTGATCGGTGTCCTGGTGGACCAGACGGGATCCTACGTGGCGCCGCTCGCGGTCATCGGATTGGTGTCGCTGGCCGGAGCCGCGAACTACCTGTTCGTCCTGGGCAAGGTGGAGCCCCTGAAGGTTCCTGCTTCCGCCGCGGCGTAGTCGAGCGGCAGGTTTCGACTAGCTCAACCACCGGGCGGACGACGGCGGGAGGTCCCGCCGTCGTCCGCTTGTCCACATCACACACCGCCGGTGAGTCCCGGAGGCTGATGCTGGGGGTGGAGAATGATTCTATGAGGATCGAACTGCTCCACATCGACGAGTGCCCCAACCTTGCTAAGGCGCAGGAGCGACTGGAATCAGCCCTGACCGCCTTGGGACACAGCGATATTCCAGTGACCATACGACTCCTGGAGTCCGCGCCGGATACGGCGGGCACGGGATTCGCGGGTTCCCCCACGATCACCCTCAATGGGTCCGACATTGTTCCGACCGGTGCGACTGCAGACGATCTGGCCTGCCGGATATACGCGACTCCAAGCGGGCTGGCGGGTCTTCCGACGATCAGCCAAATAACCGAAGCGCTCAAAAACAATGGACTCTGAAGGGACCTGCAGATGCTCCTGCTGCGGCAGGGTGATGAGTCGCAAGCAGCTGCATGTGCTCGGCATCGAACCCGTCTACATTTGCCGGCGCTGCGGTTTATGGGTTGTCCTCCGGCTTCGGCCAGACAGCCCTGAACGCATTTGCTGACTTGCCGACTAAAAGCGATCTGCGCTTAGGTCAGGTCCTCCACGCCGGCAGCCCGGTCGGCGGCCGCACCTGTTGAGATCCCGCTCAATGTGCCAATGTAATCCAGCGTTTTGGGACTGACGTGCCGCACTAGCGCAAGGGCTTCCCGGAGGGCCGCACCCTGGATGTGGTCCTCGAGCGTGCCGCGGAGCTCCGCTACCGTTTCGATGCCCTCACGCTCGAATACTTGCGTAATGTCCTCTATCTGGGCCAGGCGGCCAGGCGATGGCCAGTCGATGACTTCCGAGAGCTTCCCCGTATCGAGGTGCTGGCGGAATCCACTGGTTGTGGCGGCATCCGGCCATTCCGCGACGAGGGCTTCGACGCGCGGCTTGACGGTTTCGTTGTAGTTCTGGCGGCGCTGAAGCGTGGCATCCACAATGATGGCCCCGATGTGGAACCAGCCACGGCTGACTTCGGCCGCGGCGTCTGTGCCCTGTGAGTCCGTTGGCGCCGGAGTGTTGGCATCATCATTATCGATAGTCATACCTGAATACTTCCACGTGCCGCGCGACTGCGGGGCCTCGCGCCGTCGTTCGTGGCGCCATCCCGGCACGATGCGGTGTCTCAGTCCGACGAGGCGGGCCGGGGGACAGCGGGGACGATAGTTTCCCGGCGGAGAAATGATCCGGGGCGGTTGCATCGATCGCCAAGAACCGGCTCTCGTTTTGGCCACACGCCCCGAAATCCATTCTCGCTTAAATGTCAGACCCTCACTAGATGATGGAAACATGGGAAACGCGGCGGTGGCGAAGGCATATGCGGACATCATTGCTGCCATTGCCGTGCTGAATTCCGCACTGAACGGGGCTGGCGGGTCCGGTTCTGAAGTGTCATCGGAGGCTGATCTTTTGCGTGGCCTGGGCGATACGTGTCTGGACATCCTCTCCGGCGCCGCGGGAGTTGAGGCGCGGATGGCTGCCCTGAAGGCCCGGGCCGCAGTGGAATATGCGGACACCGCCCAAGCTATCGCTTCGCCAGGTGCGCCGGTGCAGGCGCAGGAGATGGCGGTGACCGCGGAGATCGCATGCGTCCTGGCCATCGGCGAACGGGCCGCAAGTGCGCTGCTGAACCAGTCCCAGCTGCTGATGACTGTTTTGCCGCTGACGCTGTCCGCTCTGCAAGCGGGCACCATTTCGTGGCAGCACGCGCGGGCCATGGTGGATGAAGCCGCAACCCTTGACCCGGCCGGTGCCGCGTCGCTGGAGGCCCACTTTCTGGACCCGGATGCGCCGAACGCGGCCGGTGGTTGTCCCGCAGGGGAAATGCCGGCGTTCCGGTTCCGTCACAGGGCCCGCACCTGGCGGGAACGCCACCATACGGAGAGTATCGAGAAGCGGCACGCAAAGGGTGTTTTGGATCGTCGGGTCGAGTACGCCCCGGATCAGGACGGGATGGCATGGCTCTCGGCCTACCTCCCCGCGGACCAGGCGACCGGGATCTGGAACCGGACCACCGCCGTCGCCCGTGGTTTGCAGGGCCCGGACGAGCCCCTGACCCTCACACAGCTACGGGCCGACATCTTCGCCGCCGCCCTCCTCGGCGGCGGGAACCCCGCAGAACATGATCCCGGGCAGGATCCGCCGCCCCGGGCCCTCGTGATGGTGACGGTCCCGGTATTTTCCCTGCTCGGCGCCACCGAGGAACCGGCGATGCTTGACGGCTACGGCCCGATCCCGGCCTCGATGGCCCGGGACCTCGTGGCGAACGGGGCCGATTCGTTCTACCGGGTCCTGGTTGACCCGCGGGACGGGGCACCCCTGGAGATCGGCCGCGCCAACTACCGCCTCACCAAGGCCATGCGGAACTGGCTCCGGCTGCGCGACGGCAAGTGCCCCTTCCCTGGCTGCAGTAACCATTCACTGGACAACGAGGCGGACCACATCCTCGCCTGGGACAAGGGCGGAACCACCGGCGTATCGAATTTGGGTCAACCCTGCCCTAAACATCACCGCATGAGACACACCAGCGCCTGGGAACCCACACCAGCCACAAAGAACGAACCACCCGGCTGGATATCGCCCACTGGCCGGCACTACAAGAGTGAACACCAGGACTGGGAACCACCACACTGGCCAAAAGAACCGAAACCGGAAGGGCGCAGGACCGGGCACCGGCTCCCCACTCGGCGTGAAGGTTACGGCGATCCGGATTTTGTTCACACCGGGATATCCCTGGGCGAGGACCGCGTGGAACGGTTCCTCCACTCCACCGCCTGACGGTGCCCAAAAGCAGCCTGCGCATGCACCCTGCACCCTGCGCAGTGCCGGCCCTAGCCTGCCTCCGGGTTTTCGCCGCCGGTGATCGCAACCCTGGAGCCCGGCAACCCCGTAGCGCGCCAGAGACAAGCGGACGACGGCGGGAGGTCCCGGCGTCGTCCTTCGCACTTGAAGTGGAGCCTTCCCGACACTGACGGACGGTGGGACGATTTCAGTATGAGTGAGAAGATCGCTGACGGCCCGCAGGATCACGGCCCACACCAGCACGCCCACGCCGCTCCGACAACGCAGCAAATGCGGACCGTGGGTCAACGCCGCCGAGAGGCGGAGGAGAAATTAGAGCACCACCTCCAGGAAGCCCTCCACAAAGACGATCCGCACCACGATGCGGTGCCTGAGTCCGAAGAGGCGGGTCCGGTGGATAGCGGGGACGTTGCCGCTGTCCACCACGACGACGATTGACCGCCGCAGTGCAGAGCTGCCGCTGACTGGCCCTCAGCCATGCCCAAAATAGTAAGCATGCTTGCCAATTATCCCTAAGCACGCTTATGGTGGTGCCGCGGAGCGCGTCAACAGCCCGTCATCATTTCAATAAGTGAGGAAGCCCATGTACCTGCATACACAGCTTTTGATCAACGAAATCGCCGCCGACGAGCCTGATCCCGCTGCAGCCAACGCGCTGCAGGAGGGCCTTGGCGGGCAGTTCGGCGAGATGCGCACCATGATGCAGTACCTGTTCCAGAGCATGAACTTCCGTGGCGATCCTGCCTCCAAGCCCTATAAGGACTTGCTCCAGGGCGTCGGTACTGAGGAGATCAGCCACGTCGAGCTCATCGGCACCACTATCTCCCAACTCCTGGACGGATCTCCGCGGTACCAGGGCAAGAAGACTGATCCCGTGGATGAGCCGGGTGCCAAAGGTGCCACACCCCTGAAAATAGCTTTGGACACCAGCAATATCCACCACTACCTGGTGGGCGCCCAGGGTGCCCTGCCGGTAGACGCTGCGGGCAACCCCTGGAGCGGATCCTACGTCTACAACAGCGGCAACCTGGTCCTGGACCTGCTGTACAACCTCATGCTGGAATCCACCGGCCGGCTGCAGAAGTGCCGGATCTACGAGATGACGGAGAACAAAACGGCGCGGTCCACGATCGCGTATCTCATTGTCCGGGACCAGGCCCACGAGAACGCCTTCGCCAAGGCGCTGGAAAGCCTGGGCGTGAACTGGGGCAAAGTGCTGCCCATCCCCAAAACCAATGCCGAGCAGTTCCCCGAGGTTAAGAAGCTGCTGGACAAGGGGCTGCAGAGCATCCAGTACACGTTCAGCGCAGATAACCTCAGCGAGGCCGGAAAGCTCTACCGTGGAGCCTCGCCCTCCAATGACGGCACCGAACTCAGCACCGACGTCGCCCCCGAAGGCTTCCCCATGACCATCTCACCCGAACGCCGTGAGGAGTTCTCACCTGGGCTCGATCCCGACCTGCTCGCCTTGATCCAGGCCACCGCCGAGGTGGAGCTCAAGGAAGCAGACAGCCCGAAAGAGACCAAAGCCAAGGCTCCGGCAAAGTCCGCAAAAAAGTCCTAGGCGGGCGGATGATCTGAGGACGGACGACGGCGGGACCTCCCACCGTCGTCCGCTTTACGGCGCGCCGTCCGTCTAGCCGCCTCAGTGGTTTGGCATCTGTCCCTGAAGCTGGTGGACGCGCAGGACCACATTGCCCCGCTTGCGTCCGGTGTCCACGAAGCGGTGGGCCTCGACCACGTCGGCGAGGTTGTAGGTCCGGTCGATGACTGCCTGATACTTTCCTTCCTCCGCGAGGCCCACAAGGAAAGCGACGTCGTCGGCGGTGTATGTGAGCTTGAGGCTGCCGGCGGTGACCAGCTTGCCGCTTCGGCGGCTCTGTCCCCGTGCGCCGAGAAGTCCTTTGAAGTCGGCGATGACCAGGAGCAGGGCACCTCCCGGTGTGATGGACCCCTCCACCTTGGTGAACGGAGCGTTCCCGACGCAGTCCATAACGACGTCGTACGTTGTGTCCGCTTCGGTGAAATCATCCGTGGTGTAGTCGATGAAGCTGTCCGCCCCGAGTGATTCGACCAGTTCCTTGTTCGCTCCGCTGCACACGGCGGTGACATGGGCGCCCAGGTGTTTGGCCAGCTGTATTGCCGCCGTTCCCACCGCGCCTGATGCTCCGTTGACGAGGACAGTGTCTCCGGGCTTGATGGCCGCCAGGCCCAGGAAGTTCTTGGCCGTGAGTCCGCCGAAAATCAACGTGACGGCCTCCTCGAAGCCCATGTTCCGGGGTTTGGCGGCGATGGGCCCGTCAGCCGGGACCGAGACGTACTCGGCATGCCCGCCGAACCTGGCGCCGAGCATCGCAATAACCTCATCGCCGGGCCGGAACGCGGTCACGCCCTGGCCGACGGAGTCGATTACGCCGGCAATGTCCATACCAAGGACCCGGGTCCGGGGGCGGAAGACGCCGAGCGCCAGCGCCGTGAGTGCCTCCAGCCCCGCGGGTACCTTGCGGCTGCGGGCGCGGTAGTCGGCGGCGCTGAGAGTACTGGCCATGACCTTGATGAGCACTTCTCCGGGCCGCGGTGGCGGCTGGGGGATCTCCTCGACGCTGACGACGTCCGGGCCGCCGGAGCGGCGGTACGTCGCGGCCTTCACAGCGAGGCTCCGGCAGCGGCCGTGGCAGCCGCCGGCTGGGTTGGATTCATGATGAACTCCCGACTTTTACATAAGGTGTACGGCGTACACCTTTCTGATGAAAATGACTGTAGGTGTACTTAGTACACTTGTCAATGGAAGATGTATATACCGTCGGAAGCAGGGAACAGTGGCTCAGCAGATTTCCGTGGAACGCCGGCCGCGGTTGAACCGGGATCGCGTGCTGCAGGCGGCCGTCTCCCTCGCTGATGAGGTGGGGATCGGCCCGCTCAGCATGCGCCGGCTCGCCCAGGACCTCGACGTGGTGCCCATGGCGCTCTACAAACACGTGGCCAACAAAGACGAGCTCCTCGACGGCATGGTGGAGGTGATCATCGGCGAGATTGATCCTCCCGTTGCCGATGTTGACTGGAAGAGCACCGTGCGGCTGAGGGTGCTCTCGGCCAGGCGCGTCCTCCAGCGCCACAAGTGGGCCCGGCCCGTCCTCGAAACGCGCACCAACCGGACCCCCGCCGTCCTGGGCTACATGGACTCGTTCATTGGCATGTTCCTCACCGGGGGCTTCTCGGTGGATCTCACCCACCACGTGATGCACGCCATCGGAAGCCGGATGTGGGGCTTCACGCAGGAACTGTTCGACTCGGCCGCCAGCGAGTCCGGCGAAGGGCCGGCTGACGTGGCGCCGGAAGTCCAGGCTGCCATGTTCCAGGAAATGTCTGCCAGCTACCCGAACGTCCTGCAGGTGGCGACTGCTGCCAGCCACGATGACGGCTCGGTTGTCGGCGGCGGCTGCGACGACCAGTTTGAATTCGAGTTCGCCCTGGATCTCCTCCTCGACGGCATCGAACGGCTGCACCAGCGGGACTACAGCTCCGCAGCCGCCCGACTCGAGCGGGGCTGACCGGGAGCGGACGACGGCGGGACCTCCCGCCGTCGTCCGCTTGCGTCCGTGGGTATCATCGGAACACCCGTCCCTTTGAGAGTGGAGTTACGCATGCAGCTCGGCGCTTTTTCGATCAGCCTCACCGTTAAGGACATCGCGGCGTCGGCTGCGTTCTACGAGAAGCTGGGCTTCACGAGTTTCGGCGGGGATATCACGCAGAACTGGCTGATCCTCAAGAACGGCGAGACCGTTATTGGCCTCTTCCAGGGGATGATTGAGAAGAACATGCTGACGTTCAACCCGGGCTGGAGCCAGAACGCGGAAGCGCTGGATTCCTTCACCGATGTGCGCGACCTCCAGCGGGAACTCAAAGCCGCAGGCACCGAGTTCGTTTCCGAGGCTGATGAAGCTATAAGCGGGCCGGGGAGCTTTATTGTCGTGGATCCGGACGGCAATCCGGTGCTCGTGGATCAGCATGTCTGACTAGGGCAGCCGCGACGCCCGCAACACCGTTGCCTCGCCAGCCCGTTCGGGCTCCAGCGGCACGGGGCTGACCAGCACCGCCGGCCCGCGGTGCAGGACGCCGTCGGAAAGTACCCGGCACCGCACACCGCCCCGCCCGCGCATTGCTTTGTGCGCCCCCGGGGCCAGCATCTCATCCATCCAGACGCAGGGATGGGCGGGCCGCCCGGCCGTGAGCCGCACCAGGTCTCCCTGGGATTCCAGAGCAAAGTCGTGCCCCAGGAGCGGAGCCAGGTGGGCCCCTCGGAGCACAACATTGCGCCGGGTCAGGAGCGGGTCCAGCCGTGCCGTTCCCAGCTCCGCGGCGATGGCCTCGAGTGACTCGATCGCGAACAGGGTGACTGCGGCGTCCATGTGCGCGGCCTTGCCGAAGAACCGGTCACCGACGATGCCCTTGCCCGCCACCAACTCCACCCGCCCGGCATCCGTGGTGGGGACGTCCGCGGCACCCTCGCGGGCTCGGCCAAAGTACGCGTGCGCCGGCGACACCAGGAGATGCAGGACCTCAACGTCGTACCGATAGGTTTCCGTCATGCCACAAAACTACGCCACCGCACGGGGGCTTAAGTGACCGTTCGCGCAGGCCCCAGACGCAACCGGACGACGGCGGGAGGTTCCGCCGTCGTCCGCTTGCGTTACTGCTACGCGGGCAGATCGCGCCGTTCGTGTGTCTGCCCGTAGGGGACATCGCGGCTGACGGCGACCGTGTAGCTGGTGTAGCTGTGTTGTGTGACCAGGATGCCGTGGCGGCTTTCCCTCATGGCGTGTTCGCGGGCCATTTCCACGGCGGTGTTGAGGTCGTTTTCGACGGTGTCAGGATCGTGGGCTGTGATTGCCAGGACGAGGTCAGAGTGGCGCTTGATCATGGTGGTCTCTTTCTCGGCGGGATCCCGGGACTCTGGGTGGGCACAGGCTTCCGGGGCCGGGCGTACCGGGGAGGCGGAAAGCGGTGGTTCCAGAGGGGTTGCCCGGCATCTCTGATGGGGCGGTGGCCGGCCGAATTGTCCGGCGGGCTGGATCGGCGGAAGCATTTGTTCCTGCGGATCTGTAGCCAGTGTGCCTGAAGCGTTGGTCCCGGGGCAATAGGTAGGCCGAAAAAATCGGGGCAGCCCGACTAAACGCCAGCGGACGACGGCGGGAGGTCCCGCCGTCGTCCGCCAAGTCGCTGTTGGTTCGTTGGCCTCGGCCTGGACTAGCAGGCCGGTGGCGAACATCAGTCCCATGCCCAGGACGACGCCGGCACCGGTGAGCGGGGTGAGGGTCTTGCCCGCGGTGTCCTTGAGCATTGGCAGGAGTTTGACGGCCACCTGGGCGACGGCTCCGGCTCCGATGCCGAGCAGGAAGGCCGCGAGGGCCGGCTGGTAAACGGTCGCCCCGATGAGGGCTCCGGCGGCCGCGGGCGCTCCTGCGATCAGGCCCAGGATCACCAGGCGGCCCAGGCCGGGGGCTTGTTTGGCGAGCGGGGTGACGATCGCCAGGCCCTCGGTGGTGTTGTGGATGGCGAAACCGACGATCAGGGAGGCGCCCAGGGCGAGTGAGCCCACCGCGTAGGCGGATCCTATGGCGAGTCCTTCGCCGAAGTTGTGCAGGCCGATGCCGATGGCGATCAGCAGCGCCAGGTGCTGGGGCGGCAGGGCTGAAGGTTGGCCAGCGGTAGTCGCGTTCTGGTGCCGGCGCATCCACGCATCCGTTCCCTCGAGGATGAGGTAGGCGGTCACGGCGCCGAGGAAGACGACCATCGGGCCGCCGAACGCGCCGCTGCCGGCGACGAGTCCCACGGCTTCGAGGGTCGCGTCGATGGCCAGGAAGGCCAGCAGCCCGACGGTGACTCCCAAGAGGACGCGGACCCAGGACGCGGACGAACGGCGCACGAACGGCATCCACAGCATTCCCAGGGCTACCGGTATCACGCCTACATAGATCCCCATGAGCAACATGAGTCCGAAGAAGGAACTACCGCGCTCCGGACTCAGGGCGGCCGCTTCAATAACCGCCGGGATCTTGCCGCCGTTCGAGGTCATTAGCGCCACCTCGTAGGGGTCCCCCTCCACCCAGTTGTAGCTGATGGTCAGTGTGGTGGACTCCAGCGGCGCCATGGTCTCCCGGGTCTGCGTGAACAGGGCATAGTAATCCGAGACGTTCACCTGGGCGACTGATACCGGGTCCGGTCCTTCGTTGCGGACGGTAATGGCGATCTGGCCGGCCGTCAGGCGGACGTCTTCGACGGCGACCTCCTCCTTCGGCGGAACGCCCTCGGAGAGTTTGTTGAGGCCCGGTGCGTTGAGCAAGGTGAACAGTCCGAGGAGGATCGCGATCAGGACCAGCGGGCCGATGCCGAGCAGCCACCGCGGGACCGGCGGCCGGCGGTGGGGTGCTGCCGCCAGGGCGGCTGCTGACTTTTCATCAAGGCTCATGATGCGCCTACCTCGAAGAAGCCCATCCAGCCCAGTTCAGCGAACTCGGTCTTGTGGGCGTGGAACATGTATTTGCCCGGGTACGGGAAGCGGAGCTCCACAATGCCGCGCTGGCCCTGCACCTGGGAGATGGTGTCGGTGTATTCACTGGGGGTCAGCATGGTCCCGGTCGGGTAGTAGTGGAAGAAGTTCCCGTGCACGTGGAAGGAATTGATGGGGTCGTATTCGAGGACGTTGATCAGGTGGATCCGGACCAGCTCGTTCTGCTTGACCTGGACAGGGAAGTCCATGAAATGGAACGGCAGGCCGTTGACGGAGTAGAACTCGTTGTCGTCGCCGCCGTCGGTGTTATACCCGTTCATCACCATGACCATTTCGTTGTCGGCTTTCGGCCGGCCTTCTTTGGGTTCGATGATGAAGCCGCCGTAGAGGCCCTTGGCGATGTGCGGCGCCAGTGGTGACTGGTGGCAGTGGTAGAGATGCGTGCCGAATGGTGTGGCATCAAATTCGTAGGTGAAGCTTTGGCCCGGAGCGATGGACCCGGCGCCGATCCCCGGGGTGCCGTCCATCTCGGCCCGGTGGATCCCGTGGAAGTGGATGGTGTGGGGGTGCGCGCCGGCGTTGGTGAAGTGGATCCGGAGGGCGTCGCCTTCCTGCGCCCAGAGAGTGGGACCGGGGATCCGGCCGTTGTAGCTCCAGCCCGGGAACGTCACGCCGGGGGCGATCTCGAAATCTTTGTCCACCGCGACGATGTCCCATTCCCGGAGGGTGCGGCCGTCCGGAAGCTTACTGGTCGTCCCTCGGTCAAAATCGTGCAGGATCGCGGTCGGGTCCATCCCGGCGCGCTCCGGCGGGACGGAACCGCCGGCGAAGCCTGCGTGACCGGCATGGTTCGCCATGTGGCCAGAGTCCGTGCGGGGCGAACCAGCGCCCGCCGCTGAGGAACCGCCCGTGGAGGTCTTCGCTGCCTGACCTGAGACCGTGCCGTGTCCGGCGTGATGCCCGGGATCCTTGGAATCCAACGGTGCCCAGCCGGCAAGCGCAGGCGCGGCGGCGAAGGCCGCCGCTCCTGTGAGCATGGCACGCCGGGTCGGCATCGTCTTTCCCTCAGGTTTCGGCATGCCGTCCATCTCATCTCCATTGGTCAAACACTTATGTTAGGCCAGTCTAACATTCATGTTCGGCTGGTAATATGGGGTTATGACCGTCTCCGAGCTGACAGCTTCCGCGCAGGACTACCTGAAGATGATCTGGTCCTCAACGGAATGGGCCGAGGCTCCCATCACTGTTGGCGCCATGGCCGAGCGGATGGCAGTGAAACCGTCAACCGTTTCGGACGGCATCCGTCGGCTGGTAAAGCAGGGCCTGGTCACCCATGCCCCCTATGGCAGCATCGAACTGACGCCCGCCGGCCGGGCACACGCTGTCGAAATGGTGCGCAGGCACCGGCTTCTGGAAACATTCCTCGTGCAGATTCTGGGGTACGGCTGGGACGAGGTACACGACGAGGCCGAGATCCTCGAACACGCCGTTTCCGACACCATGATCCAGCGCATCGACGAGAAGCTCGGCCACCCCACCAGGGATCCACACGGCGACCCAATCCCCTCGGGAAATGGGCTACCGCACCCCCCGCAAGGGGATCCCCTGACATCCGTGGAACCGGAACGGACGGTCACCATCACAAGAATCTCGGACGCGGACCCGGACATGCTCCGGTACTTCACCCAGCTCGGGCTGGGACCGGACACCCGGCTCCAAGTCTTGGCACACCGCCCGTATGCGGACGTGACCACGATTCGGGTCGGGGACCGCGACGTTGACCTGGGCCCCTCCGCGGCCGAAGCAATCTGGGTGGTGGCAAACTAAGGGCCCCCCGGGACAGCGTTCCGGGCTGGCCCGGCGCATGCCCGCCGTGCCCTGCACCACATCGCCCTGGCCGCGCGTAAAGATAGAGTGTCACCGTGAAGATTGCCCTGGCTCCCGACGGCGCCGAGCTGGCGTGGGCCGAAGAAGGGCATGGCGAGCCCCTGCTCCTGATCGCCGGCCAGGCAACCGCCATGGACGGTTGGGGGCCAGCGGCCGAGGCCTTGGCACAGCATTTCCGCGTCATTCGTTTCGACCATCGGGGGATCGGCGGGAGCAGCAATGGCGACGCCGGCCGCTACACCACGCGGCTCCTCGCCGCCGATTCAGCGGCTGTCCTCAAGGCGGCGAACGTGGACAGTGCGCACGTGTACGGCCACTCCATGGGCGGGCGGGTCGCCCAATGGCTCGCCATCGACCACCCGCAAGGTGTTCGTACGCTGATTCTTGCTGCCACCAGCGGAGGCAAACTGGCCGGGGCCGAGCCCACCAAGTACGCCATGGAAGCGCTGGTCAGCGGCGACATGGCGCGACTGGAGCCCCTGTTCTTCGCGCCGGAATGGGCCGCGGACCACTCCGACGCAATACACACTTTCTTCAATTCGAGGGCCACCGCCTGGGCCAAAGCACGCC
The DNA here is from genome assembly GCF_023913835.1 of Pseudarthrobacter raffinosi. Lineage (NCBI taxonomy): Bacteria > Bacillati > Actinomycetota > Actinomycetes > Micrococcales > Micrococcaceae > Pseudarthrobacter > Pseudarthrobacter raffinosi. The sequence goes on from NZ_JAMXBG010000018.1 coordinate 98,165, forward strand.
ACTTCCGCGCCAGCCGGGACCACGATGCGTGGAGCCGGCTCGGCGCCATCGAATCGCCCACCCTCATCCTCCACGGCACGCACGACGCCCTGACGCCCATGCCCAACGCCGTCCAGCTGCACCGGCACATCCGCCGCTCCACGCTGGTCAAAGTCCCCGGCGCCGGCCACGGCCTCCACCTGGACCGCCCGGAAACCATCCAGTGGATCCGGCAGTTCATCACCGCCAAAGCACCCCTCTGAAACAGAGAGCGGACGTGCGCGGATTCAGGAGCGAAAGATTTCCTTGGCTACCGTGATGGCGGACATGGCTTTGGGCCACCCCGCTAGAAAGCCAGGTGGATGATGATTTCCTTGAGTTCGGCTTCGGTGAGGCCATTGGCCTTGGCCCGGACGAGATGTCCTCGGAGCTGCTCCGTGCTGCCGCCGGTGACCAAGCTGGCAACAGTGACGAGGCTGCGGTCCCGTGGTGGGAGTTCACTGCGCTCCCGCTGGACTACGCGGGAGTTCAGTTGATTGCCTCGATGCCCAGCCGTTTGAGTTCTTCAAGGTGGTTCCGCTTGTTCTGAAGCCACTGGGGGGGAATGGGGCTGCCAATCCAAGATCTCGTCAACTACGCGCAGGGGCTCTTGGGTGCGGTAGGACCTCGTGGGGTTGCCAGGGAACTTCTTGTCCGTCAGGTTGGGGTCATCCTCAAAGGGTCCTGTGGGTTCGACTCGGTAGATCCTGCCTGGTCCCTCGCCCACCCCGAGCTCCGCTCCCAGGTAGCCGCATCCAACGTGGCGGTCAGGTAGATATAGTTCGCCGTCTTCCGCTCCCCGTATTTCGACGTGTATGGCCTCCTCGAAGTGGGCTTTCACTCTAGCTCGCCCACCGCTTAGCGCACGTTGGGTGTGGGTCACCCCTGCATTCGTTGGCGGTAGCTCCGGGGCGTTTCGCCGGCGTCGTTCAGGAAATGCCGGTTGAAGTTGGAAAGGTTGGAGAACCCGACTTCGTAGCAAATGTCCGAAATTGGCTTGTCGCTGCGCTCGAGCAGCCGCCGTGCATGGGCCAGCCGGAGTTTGCGGACCAGATCGCTGAAGTTCTGGCCGGTGGCGCGCTTGAAGTATTTCGAGAAGGTCGGTTCGGACATTCCCACCAGGGCCGCCGCCTCGGACATTTTGACGCTGTCGGCGTGATTGCCGAACGCGTACTCCAGGACGATGTCCACCACCGCCGCGGCCTGGCCGTCCAGCTGCGGCCTGAACCATTCGTCAGCGAGGTAGCGCCGGTCCTCCTGCGGTGAGCGCGCAAGGATGGCAAAGAGTTCCAGCAGGTGGTACAGACGCCCCAGCCCGGTGGCGGTGCCCATCGCTTCGATGGATGCGGCCGCAGACAGGGCCGTGCTCCCGAGAAACTCGATGCCGCGTGCGGACTGTTCCAGCAGGGGTTCGATTTCGGCCAGCTCTGGGACGAGGGCCGCGGTCTGCTCCACCCACTTTCCATCGAACTGGATCAGGGCGTCCCTGCCGGCAATGACCTCCCCGGGCTCGAGGTCGCTGACCCAGTCGTGGGGTAGTCCTGATCCCACCAGGGACACATGCCCGGCCTCGAACGTGCCGATGTGGTCCCCGACAATGAACTTGCCGGTGCCTTTCCTGATCAGGTGGATCTCGTACTCGGGGTGGTAATTCCAGCGGGCCGCCGCGGTGGGGTAGTCATGCTCGTGCCACCGGACCGAATGGTGCGGGTCCGCCGGGATGACCTCCCGGCTGGCCCGCATCCCCAGCAGCCTTTCGGCAAGCCTGGCCGATGCCCCGTCGCCGGTATCTGCAGCGCTCATAGTGGTTCTCCAGGCATCCGAGTTCATGAAATATGGACAGCGCCGTTGGCGCCTTCCCTCAGATTAGCGCCTATCCCGGAGGGTGGTTAGGGAAAATTAGTATCGGAAAGTAGCAACCACGACGCTAGTTGTGCCCTGTCCCACAGGCCTAATGTTGAGGAACAACAGCGCGGCACGTCGGATTCCCGATCTTTCGCCTCGCTCCAGTCCGGTACTTCGACACAGCAGTCGGGGTGCTGCGACTGCGCACACCATGAAGAACAAAGGAGTCCTTAATGCGCCCGAAAATTCGCGCCGCAACTCTCGCCGCAGGTGCCCTGTGTATCGCACTTTCTGCCTCAGCCTGTTCGGGCGCCGGCGGCGGAAGCACCGCCGGTGACCAGAACAGCATCAACGTCCTGATGGTGAACAATCCGCAGATGGAGGACCTGCAAAAGCTGACTGCGGACAACTTCACCAAGGACACCGGCATCAAGGTCAACTACACGATCCTGCCGGAGAACGATGTCCGCGCAAAGATCAGCCAGGAGTTCTCCAGCCAGGCCGGGCAGTACGATGTCGCGTCGCTGTCCAACTACGAGATTCCGTTCTACTCGGCCAACGGGTGGCTGGCGCCCCTGGACAACGTCGCCAAGGATGCCGAGTTCAACCAGGACGACATCCTCCCCGCCTACACGGCTTCCCTGACGGGCAAGGACGGCAAGCTGTACGGTGAACCGTTCTACGGCGAGTCCTCTTTCCTGATGTACCGGAAGGATGTTTTTGAGGCCAAGGGCCTGAAGATCTCGGAGAACCCGACGTGGGATGAGGTGGCGGCACTCGCAGCCCAGGCCGACGGCGCCGAGGCCGGTATGAAAGGCATCTGCCTTCGCGGTCAGCCGGGCTGGGGCCAGGTCTTCGCACCGCTGACCACCGTCGTGAACACCTTTGGTGGCACCTGGTTCGACAAGGACTGGAATGCCCAGGTCAACTCTCCGGAGTTCACCGCGGCCACCGAGTTCTACGTGGACCTGGTGCGCAAGCATGGCGAGGCCGGTGCCGCACAGGCAGGGTTCACCGAATGCCTGAACAACATGAGCCAGAGCAAGGTGGCCATGTGGTACGACGCCACCTCGGCTGCCGGTTCGCTCGAGGCCGATTCCTCCCCGGTTAAGGGCAAGATCGGCTACGTGCAGGCCCCGGTCAAGGAGACAAAGTCCTCGGGTTGGCTGTGGACCTGGTCCTGGGGCGTGCAGGCTGCTTCCAAGAAGCAGGACGCGGCGGGCAAGTTCATCGCCTGGGCCAGCTCCAAGAAATACGAGGAACTGGTCGCCGAAAAGCTTGGCTGGGCCAAGGTTCCGTCCGGCAAGCGCATCTCCACCTACGAGAACGCCGAATTCCAGAAGGCCGCCCCGTTCTTCGAGGCTGAGCGCTCCGCCATCGAGAACGCCGACCCGAAGAACCCTGGCCTCCAGGAACGGCCCGTCGTAGGCATCCAGTTCGTGGGCATTCCGGAGTTCGCGGATCTGGGCACCACGGTTTCCCAGGGTGTGAGCTCCGCCATCGCCGGTCAGGGCTCAGTGGCCGACGCACTGGCCAAGGGCCAGGAAGCGGCACAGAAAATCGGCGACAAGTACCAGAAGTAACCACCTACCAACCGGTTCCGTGGCCCGCCCCGGCGGGCCACGGAACCCCAGGAGAACATCATGACTTCCGCAACAGCGCGCGTCTCCCGGACCGGGAACAGTGCAGCCAAACCTTCCAAGAACGCCAAATCACGCGAACGTGCCATGGCGTGGGCACGGAGAGCACCGCTGCTGCCGGCCCTGATTTTCCTCATCATCGTCACCCAGCTGCCGTTCGTGGTGAGCCTGTTCATCTCGTTCCTGAACTGGAACAGCCTCCGCCCGGACCAGACCGGCTTCGCAGGATTCAGCAACTACATCGAGGTCCTCACCAACGCTGACCTGCGCCAGGCGATCTTCACCACCATCGTCCTGACCGTCTCGGTGGTCCTGGCGTCCCTGGTCATCGGCCTGGGACTCGCGCTGCTGCTGGACAAGAAGTTCATCGGCCGCGGCCTGGCCCGCACCCTGCTGATCGCACCGTTCCTCGTGGTGCCGGTAGCAGCCGCCCTCGTCTGGAAGCACGCACTCCTGAACCCGACCTACGGCCTGATCAACGGCATCCTCACCCGGATCTGGTCCCTGTTCGGCAGCGACACCCCGCCCCAGCCGGACCTCCTGTCCCAGGCCCCGCTGATGGCTGTCATCCTGTCCCTGGTCTGGCAATGGACGCCGTTTATGATGCTGATCCTGCTCGCGGGCCTGCAGTCACGTCCCATGGACACGGTGGAAGCAGCCCAGATGGACGGCGCCAGCCCCTGGAACATCTTTACGCACCTGACACTGCCGCACCTGCGCCAGTACCTGGAGCTCGGCGGCCTGCTCGGCGCGATCTACATCGTGCAGAACTTCGACGCCGTCTTCACCCTCACCTCCGGCGGCCTGGGCACCGCCAACCTGCCCTACGCCGTCTACCAGACGTTCTACTTCGCCAACGAATACGGCCTGGCATCAGCGGCCGGCGTCGTGGTGGTCATCGGCACCATCATCGTGGCCACCTTTGCGCTGCGAACCGTTTTCTCGCTCTTCAAGAAGGAGGCAGCACGATGAGCGCCCTCACTCCTGCCGCACCCCGCAACACACCCCGCAACACACCCCGCAACACAAGACATCGTCCGACGGCCCGGAACACCGGATCACGACGCCGCGGCAAGTCCCGGATGGACCCGACCCGCAACAACACAGCCGCCGGTGTCGCCGCCTGGATCCTGGCCCTGCTCTTCGCCGCGCCGGTCCTGTGGATGATCCTGACCTCCTTCCACTCCGAGGTCGACGCCGCCACCAATCCGCCCTCTCTCGCGGCCGACATCACGCTGGACGCCTACCAGGAGTTCTTCGGCGCCAGCTCAGGCGTCAGCCCCTGGCCGCCGCTGATCAACTCAGCCACAGCCTCCATCTGCTCCACCGTGCTGGTCCTGGTGCTCGCCATCCCGGCCGCCTACGCGCTGTCCATCCGGCCGGTCAAGAAGTGGACAGACGTGATGTTCTTCTTCCTCTCCACCAAGATGATGCCCGTGGTGGCCGCCATCCTGCCGCTGTTCCTGTTCGCCAAGATGGCAGGAGCGTTGGACAACATCTGGTTCCTGGTCCTGATGTACACCTCCATGAACCTGCCCATCGCGGTCTGGATGATGCGTTCCTTCCTGGCCGAAGTGCCGGTGGAAATGCTTGAAGCCTCACAGATCGACGGCGCCGGGCTGCTGCTGACCCTCCGCAAGATCGTCGCCCCCGTGGCCATGCCCGGCATCGCCGCCACAGCCCTGATCTGCTTCATCTTCAGCTGGAACGAACTCCTCCTGGCCCGCGTCCTCACCGGCGTCATGGCCGGAACAGCCCCGGTCTTCCTCACCGGCTTCGTCTCCAGCCAAGGACTCTTCCTCGCCAAAGTCTGCGCCGCCGCCGTCGTAATCTCCCTGCCCGTCCTCTTCGCAGGCTTCGCCGCCCAGGACAAGCTGGTCCAGGGCCTCTCACTCGGCGCCGTCAAGTAACCGTCTTCCCGCCCGATTCTTAAGGATGCCTTTCCATGACAACACCAACCGCACAGTCCCCTGCGCTCGGTACGGATGTGCCGGCAACCATGCGCGCCTCCGTCCTTAAGCGCAAAGGGGACATGGCAATGGAAACCCTGGACGTTCCCCGGCTCGAGGCCGACCAGGTCCTGGTGCAGGTTGCCGCCGTCGGCGTTTGCGGCAGCGATGTCCACTACTACGAGCACGGCCGGATCGGCGACTACGTGGTGGACCACCCGCTGATTCTCGGCCACGAGCTCTCCGGCAGGATCGCCGCCGTCGGCAGCGAAGTGGATCCCGCCCGGGTCGGACAGCGGGTGGCGGTTGAGCCTCAGCGCCCCTGCCGTAAATGCAGGCAGTGCAAAGCCGGCCGCTACAACCTGTGCCCGGACATCGAGTTCTACGCCACCCCGCCGATCGATGGCGCGTTTGCTGAGTACGTCACCATCCAGTCCGATTTCGCCTATGACATTCCGGACAATGTGAGCGACGAGGCCGCCGCCCTCATTGAGCCGTTGTCGGTTGGACTCTGGGCCTGCGAACGGGCCCAGATCAAGCCCGGAAGCCGGGTGCTGATCGCCGGCGCCGGCCCTATCGGCATCATCGCCGCGCAGGCCGCACGCGCCTTTGGGGCGAGTGAAATCTACATCACGGACATCGCCGAGGACCGGCTCGCATTCGCTTTGGAACACGGCGCAACGCACGCGCTCAACGCGATAACGGACAGTGTGGAAGGGCTCGACGTCGATGCGTTCATTGACGCTTCCGGCGCACCGCAGGCAGTCCGTTCCGGGATCAAAGCCGTTGGGCCGGCCGGCAGGGTGATCCTGGTGGGGCTCGGGGCGGACGACGTCGAACTCCCTGTTTCGTTCATCCAGAACCGGGAAATCTGGCTCTCCGGCGTGTTCCGCTACACCAACACCTGGCCGCTGGCGATCCAACTGATCGCGGATGGAAAAGTGGACCTGGACATCCTCGTGACCGGAAAGTTCACCCTTGCCGAGTCCGAAGAAGCCCTGAAAGCGGGCAAGCAGGCCGGCCAGCTCAAAGCCGTCGTCTACCCGGGCCGTTGAACATGATCACCGTCATCGGCGAATCGCTCGTGGACATCATCAGGGACCCCCGCCGGCCGGGGGAGGTCCAGGCCCACCCGGGAGGTAGTCCCCTCAACGTGGCTGTGGGCGTGGCACGGCTGGGCTTGGCGACGAACCTTGTGACGCACTATGCCGGTGATCCGCATGGGGACATGATCGAGGGGCACCTGAAGGCCAATGGCGTCAGTGTGATCCGGGGCGGCAGTTCGCCCACGTCAACGGCGACCGCCACGCTCGGTCCGGATGGGGCGGCCATCTATGCCTTCAACATCAGCTGGGACATCAATGGGGCGTCGCTTCCGGCCTTGGCCGCGGTCCAAGGTTCCACCCACGTCCACACGGGATCGATCGCGGCCGTCCTGGCGCCCGGTGACCAGGCCACGCTTGGACTGCTGGAGGCCGCCCGTGACCGGGCGACGACCAGTTTCGACCCCAACTGTCGGCCGGCGATTTGCCCCGATGTGGCCGCGGCCCGCACGCAGGCGGAGCGTTTCGTCGCCGTGAGCGACATCGTCAAGGCCAGCGATGAGGACCTCGCCTGGCTCTATCCGCACCGGACGCCGGAGGAAAGCCTGGCAGCCTGGCTTGAACTCGGACCGGCACTCGTAGCCCTGACGCGCGGCGCATCAGGCCCGGTCATTCTTGCCCGCCAGGGGAGGGCGGAAATGGCAGCCGAACCCGTCTCCGTGGCAGACACCGTGGGCGCCGGCGACTCCTTCATGGCCGCGCTCATCTCCGGTCTGGACCAGCTCGCAGCGCTCGGGGCCCGCGCGCGGGACGGGCTCCAGAGCCTATCCCGCGATGAACTGCACGCGCTCGCCGCCTACGCTAACCGCGCCGCGGCGATCACCTGCTCCAGGCCGGGGGCAAACCCACCCCACTCGGCTGAACTCGGTCTGCTGTCTGTTCCGTTGCCTTCCTGACGCGGCATCAGGCGGAAGCGGACGAACTCAAGGAGGTCCCGCCGTCGTGCGTCCGTTCGGCTAGGGCCCCAAGAGTCCGTTCGCGCCGGGTTCCGGGGAAGGCCGAACAACAACGAGCATGCTGCAGCCGGCGCCGCTGAGGTAGGGTCCGTGACGCATGCCAGGTGGGCGGCAGGCGTACATGCCGGGTGTGAAAGTCCTCCCGAGACTCACATCAGTGAGTTCTCCAGAGAGAATCATGACTTCTTCCCAGTAGTCGTGGACGATCACACCGCTGGCTATGGTGTCGGCACCGGGCGAATAGCGTTGGAGCAGGGTTGAGTCTCCGCTAGTGGCCCAGTACTCCTGAGCGTGTCCCCAGGGGCAATCTACGGGTGGAGTAGGATCCCGTGCAGCCGTTGGCGCTAGGGAAGTTCCGGACTGGTTTTGGTGGTTTG
>NZ_JAMXBG010000034.1:0-14641 GCF_023913835.1 Pseudarthrobacter raffinosi
CCAACGCCGTGACCCGGCGTAACAGCGGTGCCGACCAGAACCTCTACTACCTGGCCCCACCGGCTTAGCGTGACTCTCCCGAGCATTGGTCCTCAAGCCCCGACACAACCGGCACACGCCAGCAATCCCTGGCTCTGGTGTTCCTTGCCGGCGCCATCATCGGTGTCCTGGGCGGCATGATCGGCCTGGGCGGTGCCGAGTTCCGGCTGCCCCTGCTCATCGGGGTCTTCGGCTTCGCCGCACTGCAGGCCATCATCATGAACAAGGCCATGAGCCTGATCGTGGTCATCACTGCCCTGCCGGCTCGCCTCTTCGGCGTCCCCCTTGCAGAGCTCTCGCCCTATTGGTTCATCGTCCTGAACCTCCTGGCAGGCAGCCTCATCGGCGCCTGGATCGGCGCCCACTGGGCTACCCGGCTCAACTCAAAAACGCTTTACCGCGTCATCGCAGTGCTGCTCGTACTGATCGCGGTGCTGCTGTTCCTCACCCACTTCTTCGCGGTGGAGCCCCTCAACGTTCCCGCCGGCCCACGGACCGTGCTCGGAATCGCGGCCGGCCTCATCATCGGCGTCGTGGCCGCCCTGATGGGAGTCGCCGGCGGGGAGCTGCTCATTCCCACGATCGTCCTGCTCTACGGCACCGACATCAAGATCGCCGGAAGCCTCTCCCTGGCCGTCTCACTTCCCACCATGCTCGTCGCGTTCGCCCGCTTCAGCAGAGACAAGAGCTTCTCCGTGCTGGGACAGAACAAACCCTTTCTCGTCGCCATGACGCTGGGCTCCATCACGGGCACCGTGATCGGCGGCCTTCTGCTGGGCGTTGTTCCCAGCCTGGTTCTTATTCCCCTGCTCGTCCTGCTCCTGCTGCTGTCCTCCATCAAAGTCTGGAACCACGACTAAGACCCGCTTCCGTCCGGTGATGACGTGCAGTTCGCTGCCGGGAAGGGCGGCGTGGGTGCGCTGACCGGATCCTTCGAAGGTCCCGGAGCGGGGTGAGCTGTTGGTCTTGCGCGGTGCGGAGATCACTGACGCGTGGGTCACCGTGAGTTCGCTCACGCTCGACGTCCGCCCATGCTGCGTCGCGTTCAACGATTGCGGTAGCCAGATTCCCGCGCAGCGAGCTGGCTTCCTCCCGAATGGTGTCGCGGACATTGCGTGCTTGATCGATTTCGTCCCGAATTTTCGCGAGGTCAGCCTCGGCGCGCTGCGCTCGTGCCGCGTTGTCGTCGGCGCGGGCGACCGCGCCCCGAGCACGTTCGTCTGCTTCGGCCCGCGCGGTAAAAGCCGTCTCGGTCCGCGCATTGGCGTCGTCGCACTCGTGCTCAGCCTCCCCCAGTCGCGTGCGTACGGTCGCCAGCTGCTCGCGCAGCCGGGACAGCTCTGCCTGTGCCTGTGCGTTATGGGCCTCGGCCGCGGCCCGGACGGCGACCAGCTCGGCCGTCACCTGGTCGAGAGTGTGTGTCCGGCCCCCCCCAGCTCGTGCTGAGTGACGGCGAGGGTGGTGTGCTGCTGCTCGGCGAGGTCGGAAGCTTCACTTGCTGCGGCGTCGGCCTCCAGCCGCTCCGCGTTGGCCTGACGTTGGGCTTGCTCGGCGCGGCTGGTTCGGGCGGTTGCGGCGGCGACTTGTGCGGCGGCCTCAGCCGTCACTGATTCGATCTGGGCCTCAACGGCGTCCGGGGCAGCAACGGTCCGCAGGTCCTCTATGAGGGCGGCGAGTTGCTGGCCCAGGTGCTCGACCATCCCGGCGACCGGCCGCTGAGCTCTCCCACGCGCTGGCGCGCAGCGTCAACGGGGCGTTTCTCATCCGGGGCGCTCCGGCTCAGCTCGTCGGCCAGCCGCCGCCGTGCGCGCCAGGCGGCGGTCCGGTTGCCTCCGGAAATCCGCTACGCGATTAGAGTCATAGTAAGGTCACTTAGCATCATTTGACCATAACCAAACTTTTCCGGGCGGCCGGAACCACGTCCGCAAGAATCCCCTTTGGCGGCCGTGCTTTAACGGGTCTTACAGGAGCCTGGTTCCCTGGTGGACGGACACGTTGGCGATCTCCATCACCTCCATCATGGCGGTCCACGTCCCTTCACCCCCGGCACCGGCGCCCCGGGGACCAGTGCCGCGTCAAGGTCTGCCGGCAGCAGCCTCCGGCGACTTGTCGGTGGCGGTAACCAGGGCGTTCCACGGGATCCGGAGCCGGAGGACGTGGCCACCCGCCGGAACCGGCTTGGTTCTTGCAAACGCTCTGCGGGCTTACTCCGCGGCCGGGAGGTTTTCGGTTGACGGACCCTGGAGGACTTCCCCTCCGGCGGTGAAGCGGGAGCCATGCAGCGGACAATCCTTCGACTACCCGGTACCGATGGAGCATGTCACGGCGCTGGCGGGATTTGACTGCAGCGTGTCGTAGAGCTGACTGCGGGGCGAAGACTCCGCCCGCCATGATGAGGAAGCCAACAGGCTGGGGCTGAACCTGATGACCAAATCGTCACCGGACAAAATACGTCGAACAAAGGTTGCCGATGACTTGAGGGTACGGGCCGACGAGGCAGCCAGAGCAGCTCACAATGCCGGGCCGGCGGATGCCATCCCAGCAGACGCGCCGCTACGCGGGCATTACCAAATGATTCTTCGATAGCAGCTACGCGGGCATCTTTGATGACCCCATTAGAGAGACAACGCGCTCCCCTTTCATAACGTTCCCGGGACCGGTATTATGCTCCATATCATGGCCTTTTTGGCCGTGGCGACGAGGGCCGTCGCAGCGCTGGGGTGCGCTAAAGGAATTAATCCTGCCCCCGCCATCTCATTTGAATGGCAGGAGAACGTCCAATGTTTGAACAACGCTTTATTGTTGACGCCATTTCCCGGAGTTCTGAAAACGCGGTGGACCGTCGCCGCTTTTTCCGTGCGGCCGGGCTCAGCGGAATCACGGCCGGTGCCGCGATTGTCGCCGCCGGCGTGGCCACGGCATCGTCCGCTGCGGCGGATGGAGGGGCGCCGAGTGATTCGGCGATCCTGAACTTTGCCCTGAACCTTGAATACCTCGAGGCGGAGTTCTATCTTCGGGCCGTCACCGGCGTGGGATTGGCGGATAAGTTGACCACCGGAACAGGCACGCGGGGCCCCGTCGTCGGCGGCAGGGCAGTGTCCTTTCAGACGCCCCTGATCAAAAAGTACGCCGAAGAGATCGCCGCTGATGAAAAATCCCATGTGGCATTCCTGCGCAGTGCCCTGGGAAGCGCTGCAGTGTCCCGGCCGCGGATCAATCTTAACGACAGCTTCACCGCAGCGGCCCGCGCCGCCGGACTGGTCGGGGCACACGAGAAATTCGATGTCTACGCCAACGAGGTCAACTTCCTTTTCGGCGCCTATATCTTCGAAGACGTCGGCGTCACAGCGTACAAAGGCGCGGCACCGCTGATCAGCAATAAGACCTATCTTGAAGCCGCTGCAGGGCTCCTGGCCGTGGAGGCATACCACGCCGGCATCATCCGCACGACCCTCTACGCCCTGGGAGTCCAGACGCCTTCCATCTACACCACAGCGCAGAAGATTTCGGACGCCCGTGACAGCCTCGACGGCAAGACCGACCTGGATCAGGGCATAGGCACCGCCGCTGTGGCCAACCTCGTTCCCACCGACGCCAACGGACTGGCCTTCAGCCGCACCGCTGCCCAGGTGCTGAACATCGCGTACCTGACTCCCAAGCAGGTCACCTCTGGAGGGTTCTTCCCGGCAGGCGTTAACGGCACCATCAACACCAGCGGCGGCGGCGGCGACGACGACGAGGACTGACGCGGCCGTGAGGCGACGCGTCCGCAGGACCGCTGCCACCTGACTGCCGGGACCCGGCCGATCCGGGACACCCGGCAGCACGTCCTCAGCGCCCCGTCACTGACTCACCTGCAAGCTGTCGGTGACGGGGTCCCGCTGTGTTGAGGCTATTTGGCCAGGAACTGGATGAGGGCTTCGTTCCATTCGTCGGGGTGGCTTACGTTGCATCCGTGCGGGGCTCCGGTGATGACGTGCAGTTCGCTGCCGGGCAGGGTCGCGTGGGTGCGCTGACCGGATCCTTCGAAGGGTACGGTCGCGTCGCCGTCTCCGTGGAGCACGAGTACGGGCACGGTTACTTTGGGCAGGTCGTCACGGAAGTCGGTGCCGCCGAAGGCGGCCATGCACGCGAGGGCTGCTTTTTTGTCCGCCTGCTTGCACAACGCGACGGCGTCCTGGCGCTGTTGTTCGCTGACTTTGAGTTCTCCGTTGACGGAGAAGAACTCGCGGGTGAATCCGTCGTAGAACTCGTCCTCGTCCTTGGTGAGGTCAGCGGCCATCTTTGCGGCCGCCTCCTTGGTCAGGGGCCCTTCGGGGTTGTCGTCGGTCTGCATCATGTAGGGCGGGACCGCGGAGGCGAAGACCACGCTGCGGAGCCGTTCCGTGCCGTAGCGGCTGAAGTAGCGGGCGACTTCGCCGCCGCCCATGGAGAACCCGACCAAGGTGACTTCGTTCAGGTCAAGCTGCTCCAGCAGGACGTGCAGGTCCTCGGTCAGGGTGTCGTACTTGTAGCCGGACCCTGGTTTGTCGCTGCGCCCAAAACCGCGCCGGTCATAGGTGATGACCCGGTATCCGGCTCCCTGCAGGGCCGGTATCTGGGCCTGGAACGCTTCCCCGGACAGCGGCCAGCCGTGAATCATGACCACCGGCCGACCCTGGCCGCCGGTGTCATCCACGTGCAGGTTGGTGTCCTTGAACAATCCGTGATGTGCAGTGATTTCGGTCATGACTCACCCTTCGATGTTTTGGGCCGTGCCGGTTGGAGCCAGCCTACACAGACCATCAGCATGCTGTCTTTCTTAATCGGAGAACTTCCTGCCGGCATCATGACCGCCACTGCAGGTGAGCTCAGCTCACGAATCCTTGGAAACATACAGCCGGGATGCCAGCCGGGCAGTCCGTGAGGGCGGGGGTGACGAATAAGAGTGTGTGGGGTGGTTTCCTGATGGGCGCGCCGTCCGGCGTGTGGAGGACACATCCCTGCGAAGGGATTGTCATGAGAACGATCAACCGTATTCTGGCCCTAGCTGGAACCGTGTCGTTGGCGGCCATCACCGGCTGCGCAGCTCAGGAAGGGGGCTCTTCCGCCCCGCCGCCCGCGACCAACTCCGCTGCCCCATCATCTAATGCTTCGGCGCAGGCCGGCGAGGCAGTCATCACGATCAAGGACTTCGCCTATGAGGTTCCGGCATCGGTGAAGCCAGGGGCGACAGTGACGGTAACGAACGCGGACAGCGCTCCCCATACCCTGACGGCCAAGGATGAGGGCGGATTCGACATCGAGGTCCCAGGCGGGGCAACGGTGATCTTCCAGGCCCCTGATTCCCCGGGTGAGTACGGAATTATTTGCAGCTTCCATCCGCAGATGACCGGAACGCTGGTCGTGAAATGAACCGAGAAATGAGTCGGCCGGAACTAAAATCGCATTCACGGTTTCTGTGGGTGCTGCGTGTCGGTGTCGCGGCGGGCCTGGTGGTCAGTGCCGTGATCCATGTCCAGCTCGCCCCGGGCTATCAGCAGGCCGCGCCGGGCGGCATCGGACAGGGCACGCTATTCCTTGTCCAGGCCGGAGCGGCGGTCCTGGCCGCGATGTTCGTAATGGTCAAGGGCTCCCGGACGGCTTTCGCGGCCGCCGCCGTGGTGGCCCTGTCGTCTTTGGCCGCGGTCATCCTCTACCGGTACGTCCAGGTCCCTGCTATCGGACCGCTGCCCTCAATGTATGAGCCGGTCTGGTACGCGGCCAAAGTTTTATCGGCGGTCGCCGAAGCGGTTGCCGGGGCCCTGGCGGTGGCCGGGTACGCCCTGCTGCACAAGAACCAGTCGGGATCAGGGACGGCTGCCCGGGGCCGCGGCCGCGGCGCTTCGGCTGCTTGAACCAGCCGGATCACGGCTTCCTGAACACCCACGCCTCGCTGGCCTGCGGAAATATGTGACACAATTCACATTCTCACCCGTCCTTTTCTGGTGTTGACTCGAGGAACTGGTGTCCCCTCCCGGGGGCACCAACATCACACGCGCGTGTATGAGGAGATTTTTCCAATGAATAAGTCACTCCGCTATATGGCAGTCCCCACCCTCGCTTTGGCCGCCCTGGCCCTTTCCGGTTCCCCCGCGATGGCCGCGGACCAGTCCTACCAGTCCACCCTGGGCCAACTCAACGGCAGCGCAGGCGCCGGCACCATCACAGTTGATGTCACCGGCAACCAGGCCCATGTTGTCCTGAAAGTTTCGGGAATGCCCGCCACCTTCATGGACGCCCCGTACCCGCACGTCCAGCACATCCACGGCGGCAAGCAGGGCACCTGCCCGGACCCTTCCGCCGATAAGGACGGCGACAAGGTCATCTCCACCACCGAGGGCGATCCGTTCTACGGTCCCATCGTTACCACCCTCTCCACGAGCGGGGACACGAGCCCGGCAGCGGGCCTTGACCTCAAGGTCGGCGGCCAGGGTGCGGCCTACACCGTTGACCGTACGTTCGAACTGAACGCCGAGACCATGGCTTCCCTGAAAGCGGGCACCGCAGTTGTGGTCGTGCACGGCCTGGACCCCGCCACGCTCAGCGCGGCAGGCCAGGCCGCCAAGAGCGACCTTGCACCGACCCTTCCGCTCGCCGCCACTTCCCCCGCCCTGTGCGGGACCCTGAAGGCCGGTCAGATGAAGATGCCGGCAGGCGGGGCTGAGACCGGCGTCACCGCCGAAACCGGCACCGACACCGGAGCCCTCGCTATCGGCGGCGGTTTGGCCCTGATCGCCCTCGCCGGCGGAGCCTACGTTGTCCGCCGCCGCAGCGCCGGATCAGCAGCCTAAGCAAGGGCTGACAGGACCATCGCTGTGACAACCAAGAATCCCGGCCACCGCAGAGGCCCCCTGGCCTCCGCGGCGGCCGGGGTTCTGCTCCTGCTCACCCTGGCCGGCTGCGGCGCAGGAAACAACGGAACGCCCGACGCCGGCTCCCCACCTTCCGCTCCCGCCTCATCTCCGGTAACACCCGGCACGACCGCGGCTCCGACACCGGCTACAGCCACCCCGCCGCCCGCCGCCCCCGTGGCGTCCCCGCCCGCACAGCAGCTTCCGCTGGTGATGGGCGCGTCGGCTCCCGTCACCTTGGCCATTGCCTCGATCGGGGTCCGGACGGACCTTCTCCACCTGGGACTGCGCGAGAACGGCTCCCTGGAAGTACCGGAAGACACCGGTAACGGCACACCCGCCAGCTGGTACAACGACTCCCCCACCCCGGGCGAACGCGGCCCCTCCGTGATCCTCGGTCACGTCAACGCCCTCGGCGGGAACACCGGGGTCTTCGCGGACCTCCAGAAGCTCAAAAACGGCGACGAAATCAACGTGTCCCGAACCGACGGCAGCATCGCCGTGTTCACCGTTGACCGCGGCGCCCTCTACAGCAAGAACGCATTCCCCACCCTCGAGGTCTACGGCAACACCGACGGCGCCGAACTCCGGCTGGTCACCTGCGACGGCTACGACCCCGCCACCGGCCTCTTCGACGACAACTACGTCATCTACGCCACACTCAAAACCTGACAACGGCCGCACAGCCGAAAAGCGGCCGCAAATCCTTAGCGGGAGCGGCCAGGATGGAAGAGCTATGAAACAGCACAAGCCGTTGCTGGCCTCCTTGGCCCTGTCCGCCCTGCTGCTCTCCGGCTGCGCAACAGCGGCCGGATCCGTCACCGCTCCGTCAGCGGTTTCGACGACGGCCCCGTCCGCAGCGTCACCCGGAACCGGTCACACTGACAGCCACGGCGACGGGGACCACGGTGACGGCTCATCATCCCCGGACACACCCAAGGCCGACGGTCCCAGCGACGCTGCCCTGATGGTCTGCGGAGACCAGCCGATGGACAGGCTCACCTCCATCCTGGACCTGAAGGAGGACCCGCACACCATCAATACCTGGGCCAACAGCACCTTCACCTGCACCTACCACCTGGACGAGGGGGCACTGGTGATCTCTGTTCAGGAGGCAGCGGACAAGGCATCTGCACTGAAATATTTCAACGCGATGCAGGCCCTCGCGAAGGACGCCACACCCATCGAAGGCCTCGCGAACCTCGGCTTCCCGGCCTACGAAACCGCCGACGGGTCAGCGGTGTTCCAAAAAGACGCCTTCGTCCTGCACGTGGACGCCACCGACCTGCCCGCCACCCTGGGACCGGAGAACATCACCAGGAACGCCCTGGCCTACCAGCTCTCCACCACCATCCTGGCCTGCTGGGTCGAACACCCCTGATCCGCTTATGCGCAAACAAAGGCACCAACCGACGGCACCCATGAAAGGTTCACCCATGAAAGCAAACACCAGAACCGGTAGCGCGCTCGGACTCGCGGCCGCGGCAGTCGTGCTGGTTTTATCCGGCTGCGGGACCCCCGGCACCTCCGGGTCCGGCACAACAGCCAACCCCACACAGGCAGAACAATTCCCCTCAGCTCCTGCCGCCACCACAGAACCTGCTCCCTCAACCTCCGGCCCCGGCTCAACACCAGCGGCGGCCCCGGCGAAAATACTGATCAAGGGCTTCAAATACCAGGGCGCGGAAACCGTGAGCCCCGGAGCGACGGTCAGTGTGACCAACGAAGACACCGAAGCGCACACCATCACCGCTGACACCGGTGACGCGTTCGACGCCAACATCCAAGTCGGCACCGGCACCTTCACCGCACCCGTCGAACCCGGGACCTACCCCTACCACTGCAACTTCCACGGCAACATGAAAGGCACCCTCACCGTGAAATAACACCCCGGCAGAAGGACGCAGTACACCGGGAACGAAGTGGGGTCTGGAACGGAGATATTCGTTTCTTCGTTACCGGCACGTGCGTCCCGAAGGGTCTGCGCTCGTCTTCCCGGATCGAGGTTTCCCTGGCCCGGTTGCCTTCCACGCGGCAACTCACCGATGCGGGGACCGGCACATGGGCGGGTCTCGGGCATGCCCAACGGTATCCCCAGGTGGTCCTACAAACCCCAGGGCTTATCCGCGCTTTCCGGGCTGCGTTGCATCGAAGAACCGCAATTCCTCGCTGTTTTGGCCCGTACCCACGCCCGTTTCTTTCTCGCGGATAAAATCCAGATCCTCACGGGAAAGCAGCATCTGGCCGTGCCCGTCGACGTCGACGTGCCCCGCGGAATTTTGCTTGATCATGGCAGTGACAGTGCGCGGCACCATCACGCCTCCCGGATTATCCAGGAGCCACTGGCGCGTCTCTGAATCAAGTCGGTCCCATGATTTTGTCAATCTGACTTGAGCCCACTTTGGTGGGAAATCGCAGCTTGATCGGGGCCGCCATGAACCAGGTCGCGGAGGCGGTGGGGCCCCGGAATGTGACCGTTCCGTTACGCCGATCCCGGCAGGGCGCCGGGTACTCGAAATCAGGGGACCGGCCGCCGCCTGCTGCCAGCCAGGAACACCCCATGATCCCGGGACCCTTATGGATGGACCGGGCTCCTGCCCCCTCTCAGGAGGTGGGCAATCGCTGCCTCACCGGCGTGTTGCCGGGAACCGGATTCCCGGGTTTTCTGCGCCCGGCCAGAAATCCGGAAGAAGGCTTGGACGCTCGGAGGTGCAACGGGGAAGTCTGCCCGTTGGGTCAAAGCGGGCGGGAGGCGGCCGGGTCCAGGGTGTGCAGCGCGGCGCCGGTCACGATGCCGTAGGCCAGGTGCGGGATGATGTCGCTGGCCCAGTCCGCGGGAGACCAGGTGCGGGGATCGGTAATTCCGAGAACGGTCATAGGGCCGTTGCTGCCGATCAGTGCGCCGGCCGCCGCAGTCAGTGACGAACCGAGGAGTCCGGGCCGGTATCCGGCCTCCCGGACAAGGCCGAGGACCGCGCCGACGCCGACGCCGACGACAAGTCCTGTCAGCGGGCCGAGCCCGGCTAACCGGTTCGTGCGTTCTTCCTCGGTGCCCGGGATCTTGACCCCTGTGACGTCGGCCAGTTTTTCGACGGTGGCCTCGGGTGTGCTGCTGGCGGGGCGGGCACGCCAGACCATGTCCAGGTAGGTGAGGGTGTTCAGGGCTGTGGTCCCGGCGGCGCCTGCTGCGGCCCCGGTGGCCAGTGCGCGGACGATTTTCATGGCTGCGGGGACAGCCCGAGTTGGGTGAGCATGCCCAGCTGGTCGCTGCTGCCCCAGCGCTCGACGAGTTTGCCGTCTTCGAAGCGTCCGATCTGCATGCCCCGGATTTTGAAGCTCCTGCCGGTGGGCGGGTGGCCCATCAGCGGCCCCTGATGTGTCCCGGTGATCGTGTAGGCGAACGCGACGTCGACGTCGGTGGCTGTGAGGTGTTCGACGTCGAGGTGCAGATCCGGAAAAGAAGAGCGCAACCCTGTGAACAGGTCCTTGAATCCCTGCGGGCCCGGTCCTTGTCCCGGTGCCGGGTCGTGGTCGACACAGCCGGCCGCGACGACGTCGTCGAATTCTTCGAGTTTGCCGCTGTTTACAGCGGCGCCGAAGCGCTCCTGGGCGTGGATATTGGCGTCCCTGGTCATGAATCCTCCGTTTATGGTTGTTAGGCCGGTCCGTGCGGAACGGTCCTTGTTGTCATCTGTCATCGTGCGCGCTGGTCTGCCCGGGAGCAAGGGCAGTGGGATCGGGTTCGGCCGGGCCTGCCTGGGTCCGGGACTCCAGGCCGGCGGGTCCGCCGCCACCCTGGACAGCCACCGGCACGCCCGCAAGACCCGGACACGGCACACGCGGCCGCGACCCCCGCCGGCACAAGGCTGCCTGAACCGCGCCAGTGCAACTCCCCGGGCCAAGATGGATAGGCCCGGCTTGAGCGCACGGCAAACACAGCCAGTCCGTACTTCGTGGTGGGTGCTGGGGGCTACTTGTTGCGTTGGTGGCAGTCACTCTGGTCACGGATTGGGACCGGCTGCGAGATCCACTGCTTAAAGGCACCCCAGCCTCAGGCCTCAGGTAACGCCGGCGATTGCCGTTTCATGACATGAGTACCTCGCCAGACCAAAATCCAAGGGTCGGAAGCAAGGACTGCAAGTGACCACCCTCGCACATACTCCATCGGTCCTCCTCGCGGAGTCGTGGATGATGTCCGCAACGTACGGTGCAATGTTCCAGGTGAACCGCTCTTTGTGGATAAATGTTTTAGCGGGACAGGCCGTTCTTGCTCCTCTCAGAGCCCACTGTTGCCTCTGTGCTCGACCTTCTGGCCTTGGTGGCGCCCTTGCCCATAGTCACCGCTGCGCTGGGGTGTGTGCCCTCGCTGCGAGCTGCCGCGAGGCGTCCGCGTATCTGGGTCTCATTCGCGCCGCTGTTTTCTAGGGACTCAGCGAATTTTTCGTGGTGTTCGGCCGAGCCGTAGTCGGCGGCTGACGTGCTTTCTGCTTTGAGGCCCTGGTCTTTGAGCCGACTGCTTTCGTTGCCGGTGACGCGGTTCTCGATTTCGCGGCCGACGCCTTCCATGCGGGCAAAGAGTTCCTTTTCCGCGCGTTCGTACCGCTGCTCCACGGGCGTCCGCTCGGAGCCTTTGAAACCGCCCTCGGCCAGGAGCTTGGCCTCGTGCATCTCCTTGGCAGCCTTCACGAACTCGGGATCCTCGAAGTGCGAGTCGCCGGCACCGTTGACGTTCGCGGTGGTCTCTTTCCGCAGCTGGTCCATGTCGGGACCGTTGATGCCGTCCTTGCCGATGAGGAACATGCGTTCCTTCACGATGGCGTCCGCTGCCTCTACCGCTGTGGGGGTCTTCGCGGTGTGCGCGGTCTGCAATGCCTGGGCCAGCTCGGGGTTGGCCAGGTACTCCACGGGCACCTGGTGACGCTCCATTTCCGGTGCCAGCTTCGCGGCCTGTGCGCGGAGTTCTTCCGCGCGGGCTGCTGCGAGCAGCTGCATGGCCTTCTCGTGTTCGGCGGTGGCCTTGCGCGTCTCTTCCTGGCTGCGCGCCAGTTCGTCCTGCCGGGCCTTCTCGGTGGTGATCGCCTGAATACCTGACTCCAGGTAGGCGGCGTCTGTGCCGACGTCGTGGGTGTCGATCCCGTACCGCGTCAGGACCTCCTGACGGATCTTTTCCGACGCTGCCAGCGCGGCCGGGTCGTGGTCCTTCCAGCCTTCGGCGACGGCGTGTGCCGTAGCAATGTCGTTTGGCTGTGCCTTGTCCCACCACTGGTCCTTCTCGACGGGCGCCAGTGCTGCGTGGGCGGCGCTTCGTTCGGCGGCGAGACGGGCCTGGGCTTCGTGCGCCACCTGGGCGTCTTGGTGTTCCTGGTGCCGCTGGGATTCCTGCCGCCGCCGGGCCAGGGTCTCGGCAATACGGGAGGCGATCATCAGCGACTGCCGCAGCCCGCCGTCCAGGACATCATCCATTCCATCTGATTCACTCATGCTGTTCCCCTTGCAGTTGGTGGTGGTCTTTATCGGTCGAGGCCCGGCCCGGAGTCGCGTCGGCTGAGTTGGTAGGTCATGGCCGGTGTTGGCGTTGATGGCACCACTGATCCCGGACGGATGGGCACCATGCCACGCCTGGCAATATCAATCGCCCTGGGCGGCACTGCTGACTCCGTGGCTTGCTGCTGCCCGGCACCCACCGGGACAGCCTTCGGCATGGTTCCGGTGAACGGAGCCAGCTGGTGCTCGACCACTGAGCGGATGCGTTGCGCTTCACGGGTCCGCCCAGATTGGGCGTGCATTTCGTAGACGGCAAAGGCGGTGTTGATCAGCTGCACCATGAGTGCCGTTTGCGCCGCCGTCTTGTTCTTGCTCGATGCGGCCATGAACAACATGGCGGTACCGGCAATGGAGGGCAGCGCGACGGGTTTGCTGTGCTGTCGTGGTGCGCGCAACTGCGCCGTGCGGGACAGTTCAGCAGCGGTGGCCGCCAGTGGCCCGGGCGTCGGTTCGAGCCGGTAAGACCATGCCGCGAACGCTCCGGAAACTTCCCGTGCGGCCTTCGCCCAGGTTGCGTGATCGTCACGCGGGATGGTGCGTAGCTGGTCTGCCAGGGCGGTGGCGTTACGGGTGTATTCCACCCATGCTTCTGCCGGTGGCGTTGCGTTCTCGGGACCGGTCTTGGAGACCGTGCGCTTGTTGCGTGCCGCCGCGTTCCACTCGGCTGCAGCATCGGTCGCCAGGTGTGGTGAGTCCATCCATTCTTCACGGAGGGCACCGAGTTTCAGGTCAGAGGCGAGGGTGCCGCCTCCGAACCAAATAGGACGCTCCCCCTGGGTGGGGCGTTCGGCTACCGAGTACCCAACAATGACGTCGGTGGTGTTCTTGGCGTAGCGGGGACGGACGAGCATTCCGGTGTCGCGGGCCCGGCGTACGAACTCCGCTTCGGTTGCCGAGGCGCTGGCGCTGGCGCGTACTTTCCGTGCCAGTGATGACCTGTGCATTTCGCGGTCATCCCTGACGGCGGTGGCCTTCTCGGCCCGGTCGTATCCACGGGTGGCGTGCACCATGGAGAGCTGTTCCAGACCGTACTTGACCTCAAGCTCGCGGCAGGTCTGCTGTGCACGCTTGTAGTCAGCATGCGTGGATGCTTTGGTGCCGTCCTCGCGGACAAGAGACACTGCCAGGTGGATGTGGTGGTTCCCGTTTTCGGACGTGCCGTGGTTCACCGCGGCCCACCGGCACCGTGCTTTGCCGCTGGCTTCGGTGAAGCCCATAGAGTCAACGAAGTCGTTGGCGATATCGCCCCACTGCTGGTCCGTCAGTGCACCCTCTTCGGCGCGCAGGCTGAGGGAGCAGTGCCACACGCTGGCATCCTTGTACCCGACGTGCACGCGCTCCTTCTTCGCCGCGTCCCACTCCATGTCCTTGATCTGAACCGAGACACCGAACATCTTGCGCGGCCGGTCCAGATGCTTGGCAATGGCCAGGGCATCGTCGCGGTCCAGCACACCGTCGTCGTACCACGCCATGATGGCAGCGTCACCGGCAACAAGGTGCGGATCCTGGTGGGCGTTCTTGGTCTTGTTCGCATCGGTCGATGCCAGGTAAACCATGAGCCCGCCCATACGTGAACCGCGAGTGATGTTCGGAATCATCCCTGCATCAGCCCGTCAATGGCGTCGTCAATGCGCATGGCTACAGTGCGAATGTGCTTCAGCGCTTCGCGGGCTTCAACAGGGAACTCGCTGGTGGCGTTCGCCTGCCGTGCGAGCTGGTTGATGTTGTTGGACGAACGGGCCAGGAGATTGTGCAGGGACATCAGTTCCGCTGCAATGGCGCGGCGTTCGGTCGGTGAATCGGAGTGCTCCGACAGCGCGGACGAAATCAGCAGGTTCGGAACGGTGACCTTCTCGCGCTCAGCCCTGGCGACGAGCGCCGCTTCTTCCTCCACAGTGACCCACACGTCACGGCGCTAGCCCTGAATGACCAGATCGATGAGGAAAATAGTCAATGAGCGTTGTCATCGGAGTGGATTCCTCCACCCAGTCCTGCAAAGTCCTCGCTGTGGACGCCCAGAGCGGGGACGTCATTTCTTCCGGGGCGGCTGCCCACCCGGACCGCACATCGGTGGACCCGCAGGTCTGGACCTCCGCCTTGCGTGAAGCATGGCAGGCAGCCGGCGCGGACCGCCTGGGTGGCTCCGTCGCCGCCGTCAGCGTTGCCGCCCAGCAGCATGGAATGGT
>NZ_JAMXBG010000032.1:0-23780 GCF_023913835.1 Pseudarthrobacter raffinosi
AGGTTCAGCCCGAGGCCGGCGTTCAGGTCCGAGACGAGCCCGCCGTTGGTGGTGCCCTCGTTCCGGGTGTTCTCCCCACCGGTGGTGGTGGAGGCGTTGGTGAGCGTCCGGGTTGCTGTGTCCAGGTTGGTCTCAGCGTCCAAGTTCAGCCCGAGGCCGGCGTTCAGTTCCGAGACGAGCTCGCCGTTGGTGGTGCCCTCGTTCCGGGTGTTCTCCCCACCGGTGGTGGTGGAGGCGTTGGTGACTGTCCGGGTTGCTGTGTCCAGGTTGGTCTCAGCGTCCAGGTTCAGCCCGATGTGGGTTCCTGAGCCGAGTCCCAGACCGGAGTTGGTCGTGGTGTCCGAAGCGGAGGCTGCGCCTGCGCCGAGGATGAGTATTCCGCCGGCGAATACGGCGCTGCACAAGGTTGTGCGTACGAAAGATTTCATGGTTGGTCATTCCTTCTTAGTGACGTGGAAGCCATGCACAGTTGGTGCTGGCTGGTTGCCGTGCGCGCATCGTGGCGCGGCGTGGCGCCACTAATCGGGAGAAAAGCCGTGTTCCAGGCTGACAGAGCCGGGGAGGTCGTCAGAGCCGCGGATGGCATCTGTTGGTGAGGAGCGCGTCAGGGAAAGCTGGAAGCCTGCCAGCTCGTCAGCGAAAGCGGAGCCGGCCTCGCCCGCTGCCCGGAAGGATGATCCCGGACCTGCCGGGACCGTGGCCGGCCAACCCTGCCCTGGCCTATTGGGAAAGTCAGGTGCAGGATCCTGTGTCTGCATCTCCGAGCTGTTACTGGGGGCGGTAGTCACCGGGAAGGCTGCCTGGTCCTGGACAAGCCGGCGCTCATTGCCGGCGCCGCGGACGGCTGACGGGTTTTCTGAAAGGACTGGGGCCGCAGTTGCAGAGGCACCGCCCGGGGCGTCGTTAGAGGCCCCATTCACCGCCTCAAGTGCCGCGGAAGGGGCCGGTAGTGCCGCTGTGATGTCCTCATCGCTCAGCACCACTGTGACGGTGCTGATGGCTGGCCCAACGGCGGCGGTAACAGGCGCCACCACGTCGGCGAGGACGCCGGTAACCGGGGCTGCAATGTCTGCGACCCTCAGCGTGACCGGGCTGGGCGCATCGGTGGCAAGTCCAGTGAGCGGTTCGGCAACTTGGGCGATTTGACCAATCACGGCGGTTACCGGTGCAGCCGCGGGAGCCAAGGCCGCGTCCAGGGGAACCAGTACAGGGTCAACGATCTGCTGCGCTGGGGCGGCCAGCGGTTCTGCAATGCTGACGGCCGGTTCAAGAAGAGCAGCCACAGGACCTTCGGGCGGGCCGGTTTTTTCGGCAGTGGCCCCGGACATTTGAGCGCTCGAACTTGGCGCGGCCTCGTTGCCGGTGACCTCGTAAACGGCGTCCGTGAGCGGAGGAAGCGGTTCGGAAGCGTGCGCTGATGCCGCACCGAAAATGATCCAGGCGGCTGCAAGAAGCGCGCCGAGAACAAGGGCACGCAGGCCGGAGTGAAGCCATGAGGCACTGACGCGCATTGGCTCACCTCCACATCTGACATGCTGTAGCAACGGTTTCGAAAGAGAACTCAACAGCCGTTCGGTTCAGTACCGGGACGCGGATGGGTCTCGAATCAAAAAAGTTCAGAACACCACCATCGGGAAAAATTCCTTCTCCGGGACCGGCTGCCGGGTCCGGGCGTCGATTACGAACAATCAGGTGCCGGACCACTGCGCGGCCAGCACTTAACGATGAATGCGTAGTGGACCACGCCCGGCTCTCCCTTCCGGGATCCTCCGGCGATGGCCGGAAGTTCACGCTGTTGCTGTCTCAGCCCGCTCCTAACGGCGTGCAGGGACATGCCGGGACCGACAGGCCAACAACCCCGATTCTTGCTCACTAAGGGGCTACTAAAAAGGTAACGGGGGGCTTCGGCGACACGAGCTGGTTCTTCGATGACCTGCGTGGGTATCGTGGCGACGGCGGGTCCGCCGGATAACACCAGTACTATATTCGGTAGTATTAGCGGGCCTCCAGTTCCCGATGAATTACAGGAGCACAATGAGTCCCGGTGAATTTTTCGCGCAGACGGTGCTGTCCGGTGCGCTGCTGATCGCGGTCCCGTTGGCCGTTATCGCCGGGATCGTTTCCTTCATCTCCCCCTGCGTGCTGCCTTTGGTGCCAGGCTATCTTGGCTACGTATCCGGCTTGGCCGGCGCGGACCATGCACGGGCAAAGCGCCGGATCGTCCTCGGGGTCAGTTTGTTCGTTCTGGGCTTCGCGGTGGTCTTTGTGCTCTACGGTGCTGCCTTCGGGGCGGTCGGCGGCTGGCTGGCCCGGTGGCAGGATCTGCTGATCCGAATTCTGGGCCTCGTGGTCATCGTGATGGGTCTTGTGCTCATAGGCCGCCTGCCCTTCCTGCAGCGGACAGTGAAACTGCCGTGGAAGCCATCGTCCGGGATTGCGGGCGCACCTTTCCTGGGTGTTGTCTTCGGTCTGGGCTGGACGCCGTGCATCGGACCCACGCTCAGTGCCGTCCTGGCTCTGAGTACCGCCAGCGGCTCTGCCTGGCGTGGCGCCCTGCTTGCCTTCGCCTACTGCATCGGCCTCGGCATCCCGTTTCTCCTGGTGGCGCTGGGTGTTAACTGGGTCAGCGGAGCGGTCTCGTTCATCAGGCGGCACATTCGTAAATTCAACATCGGCGGCGGCATCATCCTGGCGGCCCTGGGTCTGCTTATGGTCTCCGGCGTCTGGACGCAGTGGATTTACCGGCTCCAGAACCTGATCGGGACCTTTACAACACCGGTCTGAGCCGTTACAGCGAATCACCGCAAAGCGCGGATTCCGCGGCCGGTGAAACCTGCCTTGGCACCGCTTCGGCGCCGGCTGCTACCGCTTTCCAACCCAACGTGCGCCTGCTGCTTCTTCCCAACTACTATGGAAGATAGTATTATAGTTATGGTAACTGCAGTGCGAGAGAAAGTGAGATCGGAATGATGGGCCACGGCGACGGAATGATGGACGGCTGGAACGGGAATTCCATGATGGGAGGCTGGTCCCTTACGTGGAGCATTCTGGCCCTGATGTTGGTGCTGGCAGCCGTGGCGTCCGTGGCGCTGCTGGTCGCCTGGCTCGTCCGGCGGGCGCCCGCCGCGCAGGGAGGGGTTGCGCGCGGAGGGCAGGAGGCCGGTGAGATCCTGCGGCGGCGCTTCGCGGCGGGCGACATTGACGACGAGGAGTTCAGGCGGCGCCTTACCGTGCTGGACGGTCTGTAAGAGGTCGGGCGAGGTTCGGCGGGACTCAAGCACTCGACGACTGCAGCCCGCATATACTACTATGGAACGTAGTAGATGCTTGAAGTGTTTGGTCCCTATCCCGCTTCAAGGCCCGGCCGTCTGGCCGAGCCTTGGCGAGAGCAATACCGTGTGGCGCCAATGAACGTCTTCATCAATCACTGACTCGAGGAGCACAACAATGGAACAAATCTTCTACGGCCTGGCAGTTTTGGCTTGCCCCCTGGGCATGGGCGCGATGATGTGGCTGATGATGCGTTCGGGCAAAAAAACGTCAGGAGATGCCGCCCCTACTGAAGCGTCCGCGGCCGAACTCGCCCAGCTGCGAGCAGATCTTGACAGGCTGCGCGCGGGCCAGAGCCTCGCTCATGAAAGCGGCGCTGCCGACAAGGGACCCCGATGACGGGAACCGTCATCGCCCTCATGGTGTTGCTGCTCTCTCTTGGAGCAACTTACTTCTTCTGCGTCCGGCCCATGCGCAAGGGCAGCTGCGCTATGGGCCAGACGGTCTCCGGTAGCGGCACGGCGTGCCAGGACCCCGCGGCCGCAGAGGAAGCTGCGCGCCTTAAAGCCGAGATCACCGCCCTGCGCACGCAGTCGGCAATGCCGGAAACCAAGTAGCCCGGCCAGCCACCGCCCCCCTAACCGCAAGGAAACTCCATGTCCGGTTCTAAGCCGCGGAGCTGTTTTGGCTTGGCCTCTGCCGCTCTGTGCCCCGCGACTGGTCCTTTCCCGCCCGTTGACCCTGACAGGCCCGCGGGGCTCGCCGTCGGCAAGGGCCTGCGGTGACGGCCGCCCGCTCGGCGGGTCCATCCAGGCGCCGGCTGGCAGGACAGCGGCTGACCCCTGCAGCCTCGGCGCTGCTGGTCCTGATCGCGCTGGCCCTCTCTTTTGTGTGTGCCACAAACTTTCCTCCGTCCGGCACCGACTTCTCCGCGGTGCCGGGCTCTGCGGCGGTAGCTCTTCCCGCCGTGCAATCAGCAGCGGCGACACAGGCTCCGGACAAATCATGCACCGCCCCGGGAAGCCAGAAGGCGGCCGCACCCGCTCCGATTGCACCCTGCGCCAGTGACACTCCTGTCCCCGCCAGCGCCCGGGACCAGGCCCAGCCGGCCCAGCTGGCTGACGCGCCGCTGATCTCCCGCGCAGTGGCCGCTCCGCACGCGCTTCCCGGGGCGACACGGGTTATCCTGACACGCCCCCCAAGCACACCGTCTCTGACGCAGCTTTCGATCAGCCGGACATAGAGCCCCCGCATCCAGATCCGTCCGCCGTAGCTTTGCTGCCCGCAGACGGTCCCCCGCTGCCCTGGCCGCCGCGTTCATTCCGGCCTGCCCCGGCAGTCGTCAGTCCCCAACTGATCTCGCAATTGCCCCTCTGCGGCAACGCGCCAACCCTTCCGGGACCCTAACAGCGAAAATTTCCCGGCCCATCATTCAGAGGACACGTTTTCACCATGACCAAGAAACAGCAAAAAAGAGGCCGTACGAGGCCACCGCGAACCATCCCCGCGGGGTACCCCGTCCCGTTCCCGGCCATCCCGGGGGGATCGACATCGTCGCAGCCGTAGCCGGCAGGCAGAGCGTGGCCGCCGGGGCTCCGGGACGGACGGACGAACCCGTCGACGCATCACGCAGCCCCCATCCCTTCCCGAAAACTGCGCCACGCCCTGCCCTGCGCATGGCGGCCGCGTCCGCGACGGCTTCGACGGTCGCGCCTGTGCCGGCGCCGCCCGCAGACTCAGTCCCGGCTCCCACCGCAGACAAGGATCACCGCGGATTCTTCGACAGCCTGGACCCGCAGGGGCTGGCGGGGACGTACTGGATCGACACCGACACGTGGGAGGGCCCAGAAAACGTGTCGGTGCGGTTCTCCGGCATCAGGGCCGCCAGCGAACCCGGAGCACCTCCCGAACAATTCGAGACGTACGAAGACGTGGATTCCATCAGGCTCGGAACCGGCCGGATCGCGGTCACATCGCGGGTGACCGGCATCAGCGCGGGCACCTGGAACCTCACATTGTCACCTGTTCCCCGGGCCGAGCGCGCAGCATCACCGGCCGCGCGCACAGCGCTGCCAGGGACGGCGCCGGCATCCTCGACAGCTCAGACCCGGTTTGCCGCCCTCGCCCAAGGACCAGGCGTCAATCTCGCTTCGTGGCCTCTGTTGGTGGGTTCGGGTGCCATCCTGGCCGTAGTGCTCCAGGCCATTTTCCTGACACTGCAGGGCATTGACCCTGTTGGAGCGCTATGGCTGACAGTACTGGCGAATACCGTGGGAGGAGTGGGCGCGCGGCTCTGGTGGCTGGCGCTGAAACGCCAGCCTCTGAGTAATTTTCTTCAGGCAGGTGCCTGCATCCAGGGCTTTCTGGCCGGCGCACTGGCTACCGTCATTATCGGTTCGCTGATCTTTGGCCTGCCCGTGGGGCGAATCCTCGATGCAACGGCGGCCGGACTCTTCTTCGCAATGGCACTGGGACGGCCCGGCTGTTTCTTCACAGGCTGTTGCGCCGGACGCCCCACCGCCTCACGGTGGGGACGATGGTCCTCCGACCGGCGGCTGGGCCGCCGCAGGCACCCTGTCCAGCTGTACGAGGCATTCCTGGCACTGCTGATCGGACTCGGGTCGCTGCCCTTCATGCTGGCGGGGCCGCCGAACATTCCTGGACTGGTCTTCATCACAACCGTGACCGCCTACACCCTCGGCCGGCAACTGCTGTTCCCGCTACGCGAGGACTCCAGGACCCTGCGGGGACGGACACTGACGATCGCGGTGTGCATCCTCGTCCTGGGTGCAGTCATCCTGCTGGCAGCCACGTCCTGATCAGCGGTCGCCGTACCCGCCGCTCGGGGAGCGCGGGTACGGTGCCGGGGGCGCACCCGACCATCCGCAGCCCGGGCGTTATGCAGCCGTCGAAATGCCGTCCACCGGGCAGGGGGGCATGGTCCCTGCGGCGGCTGCCGGGACAATGGCGAAGAACATAGGCAGGGCCAGGATGGCGCCCGTTGCCATCGTTGCCACAACAGTGCGTCCTGTGCCCAGAGGACTGGCAGGGGCGACGAGGCGCCGGACACGGCTCAGGGCAGCCTCGCTGCCGGCGCCCAGGGCCGCCGCGGGGGTCGTGCTGCGCTCGGCCAGGCGGACGAGGGCCGTGGCCACGGTCAGGCGGTCACTGCTTTCCGCGGCGTCGTCGTCGGCCAGCATCTCCACCAGACGTCCGAGCGCAGCGCGGGCCTCGCGGAACGCGGGAAGTCCGGGGAAGGCGTGCAGCAGGGCATCGGCCGCTGCGAGTATCAGGTGATGGCGTCCGCTCAGGTGGGCGCGTTCGTGGGCGAGCACCGCGTCGAGCTGATTCGGGTCCAGGGCCGAGAGGGCTGCACTGGTCAGAACGATCTGGCTGTTCCGCCCGGGAAGGCAGTAGGCGGCAGGGGCGGTGTGCTCGATGACCAGCGCGTCCAGGTTCTCGTGCGGGCTGGCGATCATGGCCAGTGCCTCCAGCTGCCGCCTTCTGCTCCGGGCAGCATTCGTCAGGCCCCTGGCAAGACTGTAACCAACCCGGGCCAGTACGGCGCCGGCGGCGACGAGGCCGGTTGTGCTGACAATGGCACCGCCCGGGGTGGAATACTGCTCCAGGAGGGCCATCGCGCAGGCGCGGACGAGCTGTGCCAGGTCGGTCGTCCAGGGAATCACGGGAACAGCCAGGGCCAGCCCAGCGAGCACGACCGTAGACAGCAGGGAGATGCTCAGGGCCTGCCACGCGGCAATGCCGAGCCGCGGGGCGCGCTCCAGCCAGCTGCTTCGCTTCAGCAGCATCGGGCCAAACACGGCAAGCACCACGGCGAGAAGGGTCAGGACGACCGGGGCAATCATTGTGCGCTTCCGTCCGGGGCGTGTCCAGCCAGTGCCTGGCGCAGGCGGGCTGCTTCTTCGGGGGGTATTTGCTCCAGGAAATGGAGCAGGGTCACCTCCCGGTCAGCACTGCCGGCCAGGACCTCGCTCATGAAGGCAGCCGTGTGCTGTTCGCGGGTCTGCGCGGGACGGTACATATAGGCCCGCCCGTCCTTCTGCCGTGTGAGCACACCCTTACGGTGCAGGTTGTCCATGACGGTCATGACCGTCGTATAGGCCAGGACCCTGTCGCGCTGGAGGTCTTCAAGGACCTCCCGCACGGCAACAGGATGATCCCAGGACCACACCCGGTCCATGACCAACTTTTCGAGTTCTCCGAGCTGACGCACCACGGGACGAGCCTTTCTTAGTTCGGCCAGGGCGGCCGCACTGAACTATCCTCCATAGTATCCCAGAGGGACACCGGCGCGGTTTCTTAGCGGACAGTGGGGCTCAGCCCTGGATGCCGGCCGGGCTCCGGAGTCTGCAGGCCCTGAAGGTGTGACTTCAGGACCCGCCTGCAGGTGGGGGTAACCGGCGCTCTCCAGCATCAGTTGCTTGCCCCAAGCGCCGGCCACCACCGCTGACTGAAGGCCCGGGAAAGGGCTCGGCAGCCCGCTGCCGCCTGCTTGGCCAATACGTCTTGGCCAGTACGTCGATCTGCTCCTTTCCGCAGGTCCGGGCAGTAGATGAGCCAGACGGCGCCGTGTTCCGAGGGAGTGCACCACTGGCCAAGGGCTGACCGGCCGGGTGCAGGTCCCGCAACTGAGCCATCAAGGTGCAGGTTCCCCGCCGATCGGCGGTGTCTGCGGGTAGGGCGGCCCGCTGGCGGAGAGGTTTCGGCCAGCCCGCCAAAGCTTTGGACGCCCATTGATTGGCCGGGACGCTCCAGTAGTGGTCTGGACTATTCCTGCACCGCGGCCGCCAGGGCAAGGATGAAAACGGCCGCGGTTCCGTAGATCCCAGCGCCCTCCGCAATTCCTGCCGCTGCTGTTTGGGCCGCATTTCCGCCACGAGGGCTTGCCGTTCTCTGAGCCCTGTAGGCGGGCCAGTCACATGCCGGGGCCTCCTTCTGGCTGCTCCTCTGCTCCTCCGGCCAGATGCGGCTTATTGAACGGGGGGCGGGGGGTGCGTGAGGTGGCGGCGGAGTTTCTTTTCCGATAACCGTCCGTAGCTGAACAGTTTCCCGTTAATCAGGATGCCGGGCGCGAAGACGACGCCGGTCCGGCCGGCGAGTTCACGTCCCTCTTCGGTCTCCAGGCTGACCTCGCGGATCTCCAGGGAGTAGTCCTGGCGCAGCCCGGAGAGGACCTCCTTGGCCTGCACGCAGGAGGCGCACGAGGCCTTGGTGAGGATGGTGATGTCTGTCGTTTGCGGATCGGTCACTTGGTTGTCTTTCCATTGAGAAGGTCGGACAGGAGCTTGTTGACCGGAACGTACATGGTGTAGTCGGGGGCTCCGCCGTAGTCCGCCCGCCACTGGATGGTTCCGTCCGCCCCGACCAGGATGAAGCTGTGTCCGTCGCGGGAATCGCCCATCATGCCGTACTTGTTGGCCTCGTACGTGCGGGAGATGTCCAGTCGGGTGTCGGCCAGGGCGATGGCGGAGAGCTTGTCATCGTCCATTTTCTGGGCGATGAGGTTGACCGGTCCGCTGGTGATGGTCAGGAGCTGGTCGATCCCGGCTGCTTTCAGCTCCGGCCGGGCCGCGTCCAGGTCGCGGATCTGGTCCCAGCACGGCTGGCAGCCCAGACCCTCATGGAAGTACAGCAGCACTGTCTTGCCGCGGTAGTCGCTCAGGTTCACGGTGCTGCCGGAGGTTGAGGGCAGCGAGAAGCCCGGGGCCTGGGCGCCCGGTCCTGGGTTGCCGATCGCGTAGCCCGCAGCGGAAGACTGCGCCGGCCCCCCTGTGGTGGCGGTCGGCTGGTTGGTCGTGATGAGAAGAATGCCGGCGGCCAGGACCGCCACGATGCCGGCGGCAATACCGCCCCAGAGCAGGCCCCGACGCTTCGGCCGGCTTTTTGGGTTGTTGGCGGGGCGCCGGTCGGTTTTGGTCGATGCCATTAGCTGGTCTCCTTTATGGGTGCGGGGTGGTCCCCTTCAGGGGACGATGTCTGTGTTGACGTTCCAGGGCCGTCGTTGCTGTCCGGCTCAGAGGGGCAGGCGGTGCAGGATCCCGCCGGGACGGCGCCGCCGGCCGAGGGGGCGGTTGAGGGCTTCCTGCGCCGGACGGCCTTCCAGACCAGAACGCCAAAGACCGTAAATACTGCGGCGGCTGAGAGCCAGCCGGGCACGAACGCAAGGAACTCTTCGATGTTGGACGCTGCGTGGTTGAGGGCGGCGGTGACTTCCACCTGCCACCCGTCCGGAGCCATTCCCGGGCCCTGGATGGCGATGATGACCGTGATCAGGCCCATGAGGATCATCAGGGCGCCTGAGAGCAGTGTTACCAGCGGCACACGCCTTGCCGCGCCGGGCCACAGCGGGACGGTCCGGGCCGAGAGCAGCCGGCTCGCACCCCAGTTCTTTTTGTCCCACACCAGGGCCAGGACACACAGCGGGGCCACCATGCCGAACACGTAGGCGACACCGACAGCCATGGCAGCCGGGAAGGAAGAAGCGGCGCCGGACAGTGCGGCCACGCCGGCCAGGACCGGTGCGCAGCAGGCACTGGCCGCGCCGGAGAAGACACCCAGCCCGTAAACCGATCCGATGCCTGTGCCGCCGCCGCGCCCGGAGGGCATCGGCAGCATCATCTTCCAGCCAGCCAGGGTGGCGGCTCCGACGGCCATCATCGCCAAGCCCACAGTGCTGAAGATCCAGATGTGGTAGCCGAACAGCACCCGGCTGATGGCCGCCGCACCCAAAGCGATGGGCAGGATGATTGTTCCGACGCCCGCCGCAAAAACGAGAGTCATGGCCAGTATCCGGCTGCGGCGCCGGAAGCTGGAGGCGAAGAACGCGGGAAGCATCACCGAGACGCAGCACGGCGCCATCAGCGCCACAATGCCGCCGAGGAACGACGCGAGGATGGTTGTGGAGAGCAGAACCTGCTCCATGGACCAGCTCCAATCGGAATAGTCGGGTCGCCACTGAAGTACTATTGAACATAGTAGCAATTACTATTGAGTATAGTAGTACACGATGTTTCGATATGCCTCCGGGCAGGACGGTAGGGTCCGTCCCCGAACGACTGACAGGGAAAAGAAGGCCATGCCACACGACGCGGGGCGCAAGCGCGCCCGCCGGGAGACAGTACTCCTGGCCCTCCTGCTGGGACTGGCGGCGACGGTGATTCCGGCAGCGCCGGCATCGGCGCACACCTATCTGCAGAGCAGCGACCCGGCCCCGGACACGCAACTGCCCGCCGCCCCGACCCGGGTGAGTCTGGTCTTCGCTGAGGGCATTCAGGCCCAGTTCACGAAGGTGACCCTGGCTGTCGGGTCGGGCGCGCCGGCCACCTTGGCAACGGACATCACCGAGCAAAACGTCGTTGTCCCGGTCCCTGCCAGCATCGCCGGCCGTCAGCCCGAAGGCAGCACCGAGCCGTGGAAGATTACCTACCGGACGGTGGCCGCCGACGGTCACCCGGTGGAGGGGGCCCTGACCTTCGCTGTTACTGCATCCGCTCCGTCAGCACCCGCGGCGCCGCAAGCCGTTACACAACCCACCGAACCCGGGAAATCGTCCGCGGCCGGGGCCGGCGCCCCCGCGCAGCAGGCGGTGCCGGACGCCCCAGAACCGTTCCCATGGCCGACTGTGGGTCTGCTCTCCGCGGTGACGCTGGCCGTGGCCGGCGTGTTCTGGCTGTTCGCCCTCCGGGCGCAGAGGTCCGGACGCCAGTGAGCCGTTTT
Organism: Pseudarthrobacter raffinosi; assembly: GCF_023913835.1. Classification (NCBI taxonomy): domain Bacteria; kingdom Bacillati; phylum Actinomycetota; class Actinomycetes; order Micrococcales; family Micrococcaceae; genus Pseudarthrobacter; species Pseudarthrobacter raffinosi. Next base: position 11,008 of record NZ_JAMXBG010000032.1, read on the forward strand.
GCCCGCGCCGCATTTGCCGGTGCCCTGGTCCTGCTTGTTCCCATCACGGCCCTCTTTGTCCTGAATCTGGTCGGCGCCATGGAAGCGCCCTCGCCCGGCCTTCCGGACCCCGGGGATCTGACCCGGTGGGCACTGCCGGCATCCCGTGCCCTTCATGATGTGGCGGCGACCGTGACGATCGGCTTTCTTGCCCTCGCGGCCACCGTGCTGCCGCAGGACCCGGACCGGCCCGGCAGTCTCGGCCCGTCTGCTTCGCGGGCCATGTTCTACGCCGCCATCGCGGGCAGCGTGTGGACTCTCACCGGCACAGCGGCGCTGACCTTCTCCTACGCCGATATGGCCGGCACCGACCCGTTCGGCCCGGGGGCCTCCCTCGATGCAGTCACGTCCTTCATCTTCGACCTGGCACTCGGCCGCTCGCTGGCTGTAAATGTCCTGCTGGCAGCGACCGCAACCACCGGAGCGTGGCTGGCAACCCGCACCACGACGGCCGGCGTGTGCACGCTGCTGGCCCTGGGCGCGCTGTTCCCGCTGACGGTGACCGCCCATGGGGCCTCCAACCACGAGGACGCCGTCAACCTGCTGGCCCTTCACCTGATCGGCGCGACGATCTGGGTCGGCGGCCTGGCCGCCATGTACGTCCTGCGCCAACAGATGGGCCGCGACCTCGTAGTCTCGGTCCGCCGCTACTCCCGGCTGGCCGGATGGTGCTTCCTCCTGGTGCTGCTCTCGGGCCTCTGGAGTGCGGTGCTGCGGCTGAATGGCGCCGACCTTCTGGGCAGCGCGTACGGGGTGCTCCTGGTGCTCAAGTCTGCGGCCCTGGTCCTGCTCGGCTTCGCCGGCTGGTTGCACCGGGCACGCACCATCCGGGCCCTGGAAAGCAATCCGCACCGCATGGCGAGCTTCGTCCGCCTTGCCGGCGCCGAGCTGGCCCTGATGGCCGTCACGGTGGGTCTGGCGGTCGCCTTGGGCCGCACTTCACCGTTTGCGACCAGCCCCGTGCAGAGCACCGCCGAGTCCTTTCTCGGCTCCGAACTGCCGCCATGGCTGGGCGCGGCCGAGTGGTTGACCCAGTGGCATGCGGACGTCGTCTGGGCACCTGTGACCGTGCTGCTGGTCGCCGGATACCTGACCGCAGTCGCCCGGTGGAACCGCAGCACCGGGCCGTGGCCGCGCACCCGCACGTTCTTCTGGCTGCTGGGCTGCGTATTCCTGGCATGGGCCACCAGCGGCGCACCGGCCGTCTACGGCCGGCTACTGCCGGGTATGCACGTGCTCGGAGAAATGATCGTCGGCCTGACAGTCCCCGTGCTGCTCCTCCTGGGCCGTCCCGGGATCCTCGCCGGCACCACACTCCCCCGGCGCACGGACGGAAGCCGCGGCCTGCGGGAATGGGCTGCCGTGTTTCTGAAATCCCGCGCGATGCTCTGGATCGGCCGGCCGATGCCGGCCCTGGCCCTGTACGCCGTCTTTGTGGCCGGATACTGGTTCACCCCCGTGCTGCAGCTGTCCCTGAGCAACAACCCCTTCAGACTCGCAGCCATGACCTCGGCCCTGGGCGCCGGACTGAATCTGGCCGCTGCCCTGCTCAAGTCACGCGACCGCGCGACGGGCACCGCCGGCAGCGCCGTCATGTGGGTCCTGGCGGCGGCCGCGACCGTACACGCCGGAGCGGGAGTGGCGGTGATGGCCGGCGGCATGCACGGCGATGAATGGTATGCCTACATCCAGTCATTGTGGAACTACTCCGCTACAGCGCAGCAACGCACCTCGGGCGAGGTGCTATGGGGTTCAGCCCTGGTGCCGCTGCTCGCGCTCGGCGTGGCTGTCCTGCAGCCGGCCGTTACGTCCCGCAATCCACTACCAACACCACCGGAAAACGCTGATCGGCCTGCCAAAGAAGCGGTCGGGCCCCAGACGCGCGGCTGATCCCGCCTCTGCGGAGGGAAGGTCATCGCTGCCGGGCTCATCGGCACAATACTTCTGCATCGCCCAGTCACGCACTAGCCGGTCATTGGTCCCCAATCATCCGTCGATGACAGTTCGAAGCCATGTGAACCAATGACCGCTCCGCGTTCGTCTTAGTGGCAGGAGGTGAAATGCTGATTCGCCGGAAAGAGCGGCTGCTGTCGCTTAACCAGAGCGTCGCCGGGCAGCAGCACCCAGGCGACATGCGAAGAGGCCGACGAGGTCCCCAGCAGGGAATAGCCTGCCGGGACCATGCTTGATGGCCGGCCGCGCCAATCATTTTTGGAAGCAGCCCTGCAGTCCAGGCGGGTGCCCGTACTGACGCGCTGCATGTACCGAGAAAGGTTTTCACGGCATGAATATGAACGAGGCCGATACGTACCGGCATTGGGCTGCCGTCTATGTCTTGGGCTCCCTCACTCCCGGAGAGCGGCGCGAATATGAGACGCATCTGGCCGAATGCGCACAGTGCTCAGCCGACGTGGCAGAATTTGCCGGATTGCCTGAGCTGCTGGACACCTTGGCGCCGGAGGAGGCACAAGCCATCGGGCGGCGCAGCGCACGGCGTGATTTGTTTGGCAGGCTCGCGGCGAAGTTCCCGAGGGAGACTCGTCTGCTCCTTGCCGGTCTTGTGATGGGCCTTCGCGCGGCGAACTGTGGCAGCGACGCCAATGCCCGTTCAGGTAGGCGCTAGCCGGTTGAATTTTCGGACTGCGTTTCCTCCCGGCCGGGACGTGCCAGGAGGCCGGCAGACCCCAGGAGTTTGGGATCGAGTCATTGGTCTGCACCGTGCGGGGATCAGAGCGTGGGTGCGCGGTGGAGTTTGCCGGCTGGCACTCCTATCTGTGGAACCGCCTGAGGAGGAGGGAGTTGCCGACGACCAGGACGGAGCTCAGCGCCATGGCGGCGCCGGCGATGATCGGGTTCAGCAGGCCGAGAGCGGCAATGGGGATGCCGATGGTGTTGTAGAAGAAGGCCCAGAACAGGTTGGACTTGATGGTTGACAGTGTCTTGCGGGAGAGCTCGATGGCGGTGGCGACCTGGCCCAGATCGCTGCCCATGACCGTCAGGTCGGCGGCCTCGATGGCTACGTCCGTCCCTGATCCCATGGCGATTCCCAGGTCCGCCTGGGCCAGGGCGGCGGCGTCGTTGACGCCGTCGCCGACCATCGCGACCGTGGCACCGGAGCTCTGCAGCTTCCTGACCGCGTCCACCTTGCCCTCGGGCAGGACGTCGGCGAAGACGTCTCCGGGGGCGATCCCCACTTGGCCCGCCACGGCGGCCGCGACGGCCGCGTTGTCTCCGGTGAGCAGGATCGGCCGCAATCCCAAGGTCTTGAGTTTGGCGATCGCGGCCGCCGACCCTTCCTTAACTGAGTCCTGCAGGCTAATGATGCACTCGACCTTGCCATCCACGGCGACCCAGATGGCAGTGGCGCCGGAGGTCTGCTCCTCATGGAGCCTTTTTGTCTCCGCAACGCTGGGAAAAACGCCGTTCTCTTCCAGCCAACCGGTCTTGCCGGCGATCACGAGGGACCCGTTAACGGTTCCGCGGACGCCGCCGCCGGCGGCGTTCCGGAAGCCCGAGACCGCGGCGAGTGGGGTGTGGCTCTTGGCGGCGGCGGCGATGGCGCGGGCAACGGGGTGTTCGCTGGCTGCTTCGACCGAGCCGGCCAGGTGCAGTTCCTTGTCCTGGCCCATCTCTCCGAGGCTGACGACCCTGCTGACGGCGAGTTTGCCGGTGGTAACGGTGCCTGTCTTGTCAAGCAGGACGGTGTCCACGGTACGGGTGTCCTCAAGGACCTGAGGGCCCTTGATGAGGATGCCCAGCTGCGCCGCCCGGCCGGTGCCAGTGAGCAAAGCTGTCGGCGTGGCCAGACCCAGGGCACACGGGCAGGCGATAACGAGGACAGCCACAGCCGCCAGGAGTCCGCCCTGCACGTCCTGGCCCACTACTGCCCAAAGGGTGAAGGTCAGGGCAGCTATTCCCAGGACGATGGGAACGAAGACGGCGCTGATGCGGTCAGCCAGGCGAGCGATCGGGGCCTTGCCGCTCTGGGCCTCGCTGACCAGCCGGCCCATCTGGGCCAGCGTCGTCTCGCTGCCTATCCTCGTGGCGCGCACGAGCAGCCGGCCGTCAGTGTTAATTGTCGCTCCCGTGACAGAGTCGCCGGGAACCACTTCGACGGGAAGTGATTCACCGGTGATCAGGGAGGTGTCGACGGCACCGTGGCCCTCAGTCACAACGCCGTCCGTTGCGATCTTTTCCCCGGGCCGGACAAGGAACACGTCTCCGCGGACGAGATCTTCAACGGCGATGCGGACTTCCTCACCGTCACGGATCACGGAGACGTCCTTGGCTCCCAGATCCAGCAAGGCCCGGAGCGCGTCGCCTGCTTTTCGTTTGGCGTTGGCCTCCAGATGGCGGCCCAGCAGCAGAAATGTGATGACCACAGCGGTGACTTCGTAGTACAGCGGAACGTGGCCGCCGTGGGCCGGGTCTTCCGTCAGCGTCGGGTTGGTGAACAGCAGGTAGGTGGAGACCATGAACGCGGCGCTGACACCGATGGACACCAGCGTGTCCATCGTCGAGGCAAAATGGCGGGCGTTGATGACCGCTGCACGGTGGAACGGCCACGCCGACCACGCCCAGACAGGCAGCGTCAGCGCCCCGGCGACCCACCCCCAGTTCGGGAACTGCAAAGGCGGAACCATGGCGATCAGCACGACCGGGACGGTCAGGGCCGCGGCAACCAGCAGCCGGAGGAGCAACAGCAAGTCCGGCTTGCTGCGGCGGTGCGGCCCTCCGGGGGCGGTCGGACGGTCCGGCTCCGCCGGGACACCGGCAGACGGGACCGCGCTTCCGTACGTCTTCGCGCGCGCCGCGTAGCCGACCGATTTCACGGCGTCCAGGATCTGCTGATCGCTGATCCCCTCCGGCACGGACACATGCGCTGACTCCAGCGGCAGGTTCACCGATGCCTTGACGCCCTCAAGCTTGCCGAGTCTGCGCTCCACCCGGCCCACGCAGGAGGCACAGGTCATGCCGTCTATGTCGAGCTCGATGATCCGTGTCCGGGGCTGGTGAAGGAGTTCTTCGGTTCTCATGATCGATCCTCTGTTGAAAGGTGGTCCTAGGCGTCGCCGGTGACGACGGAGTACCCGGCCGCGGCCACGGCTTCTGCAAGCCGTGCCGGGGGAAGTCTGCTTCCGGAGGTCACGGCGGCCCGGGAGATCCCGCCTTTGTTCAGTTCGACGGTGACGCTGCTGACATCCGGCAGCGCTTCAAGCTCTTCCGTGACGGAAGCCACGCAATGACCACAGGTCATTCCGGAGATGTTGATGGTGGTCGTGACGGGGGACATGGTGTGCTCCTCAGAGTTCGTGTGTGAGTGGTTCAAAGTCAGCGCAGCAGCCGTGCAATGGCGCCGGAGGCTTCGCGGACTTTGAGGTCGATTTGGTCGTTTCTTGTGGCTGTGTCAGCCTCTGCGGCGGCGCTGGCCACGCAGTGCGCGAGGTGTTCCTCCATGAGGCCGATGCTGACGGCGTGCAGGGCCTTCGTCACCGCCGAAACCTGCGTGAGGATGTCGATGCAGTACTTATCCTCTTCGACCATGCGGGCAATGCCGCGTACCTGGCCCTCGATGCGTTTGAGCCGGAGCAGGTAAGCGGCCTTGTGGGGCGAGTATCCCCATGCGGCCTGCCCTGGCCCCGCAGCGGGGTCTGCGGAATGCCGGTCACTCATTGTTTTCCCTTCGGAACGGATGACTAGACCCAGACTATACCCCTAGGGGGTATTGGTCAAGTACCCCCTAGGGGTATCTAGCAGCGGCTCGCAGGTGGGGTTGCGTGCTCGGAGTCGCCATCCCGAACGCCTCCTACGGGCATCCAGCGCACTTTCCGTATCTCGGTGATCCACGCACCGTCTGCCTCGTATGGGCGTGCAGGCACCATTACGGATGACTGATTCTGAACCCGAGGAGCCGACATCCGCCCTCAGGGGGGAGGGGCGGATGCCGGACATGTATTACTATATAGCCTAGTAGAAGTGTTGTGTCTCGCCCGGCCGAATGGACGCCGGCGGGCATCGGCGGTGCAGGCCGGATGTCCAGGGGCCGAGTTCGTGAACGTGAGGGTGTAGCAAGCAAATGATGAGTCCTTCCCCAAGAGATACGCCGAAGCAAACAGCCCGCCCAGGTGTCAGGACCGGGGGGCCAAAGACACACCGGGTGCTTGGAGCAGCCGTCGCAGCGCTCGTTTTGGGCCTGTCACTCAGCTCCTGCGCCGCAGCCAACGACTCGTTGGCTCAGCAGGCCGAGGAGGGAGATAACAAGAACTACGTGGCCGGCGACGGGTCAGTGACCGAGTATTCGGCCGCACTCCGAGGGGCGCCCATTGTGTTGGATGTGCCGATGATGGACGGAACTCAGCTGACCTCCGCGGACCTCCGCGGCAAGGTGGCCGTGCTCAACTTCTGGTACGCCGCCTGTGCGCCGTGCCGCCTCGAGGCCCCCACTCTGGAATCCCTGCATCAGGAGTTCACCTCGAAGGGCGTCGTCTTCAATGGCGTCAACATCCGCGACGAGGCTCCGACAGGGGAGGCGTTCGAGCGGTCCTTTGGCATCAGCTATCCGAGCGTGCTGGACAAGTCCGGCACGGTGCTGCTGGCCCTGAGCCAGTACGTCCCGCCGCAGGCCGTGCCCACGACGCTGGTGATTGACAAGCAGGGGCGCGTGGCCGCTAGGATCCTGGGCGTGGCCGAAAAGAGCACCCTGAAGGCCCTCCTCACCGACGCCATCGCTGAGCCGGCGTGAGAAATCGCTGAACCCGCGTGAGCTGAGCGAATGCGGCCGGCGGAGTCTGCCGGTGGTGGGTCCGCGGGCAAGACATGCGATGCGTGGCACTAGCAGGATCGCCGGTTCCGCCGGACCGTGCTCGCCGCGCTGGTATTCCACAACGGCGGTCTGTCCCTGTGGCCGCTGTCCGAATCTGGCTTATAAAAACACTTGCGCACGAGCAGACGCTGTCCCCGGGGACGCTTCCCCGCGCGGCAACCGAAGGTAACGAATGCCCGTAGATGCTGCCCCTGGCGGCGGACGCCGTCCCATGGGCGGGCACGCCGGTTTTGCCGCTGCTGGGCCCACGCCGGGGTGCTGCGCTGGGCATGGACGTGGACATAGCTGACGGGAATGCGGACAGTACTGTTTCTGCTGTTGCTGATGGCCGTAGCCCCGGTCCCCGGTTCCCGCAAAGACTCGCCAACGCCGCCTTCGTCACCCAATATCTGAAGGACCATCCAGACTACGGTCCCTGCTCGCTTCCTCCCAGCTCTTTTGACGTCTAGTCTTCGGCGTTGTTCTCCGCAATCCATTGCTTCCAGGCACCGGACGCGGCCGGTGAGCACGGGATCATCTGCAGCTTTCATCCGCAGATGACCGGGACGCTGGTCGTGAAATGAGCCTCCCGGAACTGAAAGGGCATTCACGGTCTCTGTGGGTGCTGCGTGTCGGTGTCGCGGCGGCCCTGGTGGTCAGTGCCGTGATCCATGTCCAGCTCGCCCCGGGCTATCAGCAGGCCGCGCCGGGCGGCATCGGACAGGGCACGCTGTTTTTGGTCCAGGCCGGAGCCGCTGTCCTGGCCGCGGTGTTTGTGCTGGTCACGGGCTCACGCGCCGCTTTCGCGGCCGCCGCAGCAGTGGGCCTGTCGTCCCTGGCCGCGGTCATCCTGTACCGGTATGTCCAGGTCCCGGCTATTGGGCCAATGCCGTCGATGTATGAGCCCGTCTGGTACGCGGCCAAGGTTGTATCGGCGGTCGCCGAAGCGGTTGCCGGGGCCCTGGCGGTGGCCGGATACGCCCTGCTGCACAAGAACCAGTCGGGATCAGGGCCAGCTGCCCGGGGCCGCCGCCGCGGCGCTTCGGCTGCTTGAACCAGCCGGATCACGGCCTCCTGAACACCCCACGCCTCGCTGGCCTGCCGGAAAATATGTGACACAATTCACATTCTCACCCGTCCTTTTCTGGTGTTGACTCGAAGAACTGGTGTCCCCTCCCGGGGGCGCCAACATCACACGCGCGTGAATGAGGAGATTTTTCAAATGAATAAGTCACTCCGCTTTATGGCAGTTCCCACCCTCGCTTTGGCCGCCCTGGCCCTTTCCGGTTCCCCCGCGATGGCAGCGGACCAGTCCTACCAGTCGACCCTGGGCCAGCTCAACGGCAGCGCAGGCGCCGGGCACGATCACTGTTGATGTCACGGGCAACCAGGCCCACGTTGTCCTGAAAGTTTCGGGTATGCCGGCGACGTTCATGGATGCCCCGTACCCGCACGTCCAGCACATCCACGGCGGCAAGCAGGGCACCTGCCCGGACCCGTCTGCCGATAAGGACGGCGACAAGGTCATCTCCACCACCGAGGGCGATCCGTTCTACGGTCCCATCCAGACCACGCTCTCCACGAGCGGGGACACCAGCCCGGCAGCGGGCCTTGACCTCAAGGTCGGCGGCCAGGGCGCCGCCTACACCGTTGACCGCACGTTCGAACTGAACGCCGAGACCATGGCTTCCCTGAAAGCGGGCACCGCAGTTGTGGTCGTCCACGGCCTTGACCCCGCCACGCTCAGCGCGGCAGGCCAGGCCGCCAAGAGCGACCTTGCCCCGACCCTTCCGCTCGCCGCCACTTCCCCCGCCCTGTGCGGGACCTTGAAGGCCGGCCAGATGAAGATGCCGGCAGGCGGCGCTGACACCGGCGTCACCGCCGAAACCGGCACCGACACCGGAGCCCTCGCTATCGGCGGCGGTTTGGCCCTGATCGCCCTCGCCGGCGGAGCCTACGTTGTCCGTCGCCGCAGCGCCGGATCAGCAGCCTAAGCAAGGGCGGACTGGACCATCACTGTGACACTCATGAATCCCGGCCACCGCAGAGGCCCCCTGGCCTCTGCGGTGGCCGGGGTTCTGCTCCTGCTCACCCTGGCCGGCTGCGGCGCAGGAAACAACGGAACGCCCGACGCCGGCTCCCCACCTTCCGCCTCATCTCCGGTAACACCCGGCACGACCGCGGCTCCGACACCGGCTACAGCCACCCCGCCGCCCGCCGCCCCCGTGGCGGCCCCGCCCGCACAGCAGCTTCCGCCGGTGATGGGCGCTTCCGCTCCCGTCACCTTGGCCATTGCCTCGATCGGGGTCCGGACGGACCTTCTCCACCTGGGACTGCGGGAGAACGGCTCCCTGGAAGTCCCGGAAGACACCGGTAACGGCACACCCGCCAGCTGGTACAACGGCTCCCCCACACCCGGTGAACGGGGACCCTCCGTGATCCTCGGTCACGTCAACGCCCTCGGCGGGAACACCGGGGTGTTCGCGGACCTCCAGAAGCTCAAAAACGGCGACGAAATCAACGTGTCCCGAACCGACGGCAGCATCGCCGTGTTCACCGTTGACCGCGGCACCCTCTACAGCAAGAACGAATTCCCCACCCTCGAGGTCTACGGGAACACAAATAACGCCGAACTCCGGCTCGTCACCTGCGACGGCTACGACCCCGCCACCGGCCTCTTCGACGACAACTACGTCATCTACGCCACACTCAAAGCCTGACAACGCACAGCCTGAAAAGCGGCCGCAAATCCTTAGCGGGAGCGGCCAGGACGGAAGTCATGAAAAACCGCACCCCCCTGCTGGCCTCGTTGGCACTCTCGTCCCTGCTGCTCTCCGGCTGCGCAACAGCGGCCGGATCCGTCACCACGCCGTCGGAGGTTTCTACGGCGCCCGCACCGGCAGCTTCACACGAGGCAGCCCATACCGGCAGCGGGCATCACAGTCAGGGCTCAGCCTCGCCGGCTACGACGGCTGGCGGGCCAAGCGCCGCTGCCCTGATGGTGTGCGGGGACCAGCCGAAGGAGAGATTGCGGTCCATCCTGGATCTGGACTCGGACCCGCACACCATCAATACCTGGGCCAACAGCACCTTCACCTGCACCTACCACCTGGACGAAGGGGCACTGGCAATCTCTGTTCAGGAGGCAGCGGACAAGGCATCTGCACTGAAATATTTCAACGCGATGCAGGCCCTCGCGAAGGACGCCACACCCATCCAAGGCCTCGCGAACCTCGGCTTCCCCGCCTATGAAACCGCCGACGGATCAGCAGTGTTCCAAAAAGACAGCTTCGTCCTGCACGTGGACGCCACCGACCTGCCCGCCACCCTGGGACCGGAGAACATCACCAGGAACGCCCTGGCCTACCAGCTCTCCACCACCATCCTGGCCTGCTGGGTCGAACACCCCTGACCCGCTTATGCGCAAACAAAGGCACCAACCGACGGCACCCACGAAAGGTTCACCCATGAAAGCAAACACCAGAACCGGTAGCGCGCTCGGACTCGCGGCCGCAATAGCAGTGCTGGTCTTGTCCGGCTGCGGGACCCCCGGCACCTCCGGGTCCGGCACAACAGCCAACCCCACACAGGCAGAACAATTCCCCTCAGCTCCTGCCGCCACCACAGAACCTGCTCCCTCAACCTCCGGCCCCGGCTCAACACCAGCGGCGGCCCCGGCGAAAATACTGATCAAGGGCTTCAAATACCAGGGCGCGGAAACCGTGAGCCCCGGAGCGACGGTCAGTGTCACCAACGAAGACACCGAAGCGCACACCATCACCGCCGAAACCGGTGACGCGTTCGACGCCAACATCCAAGTCGGCACCGGCACCTTCACCGCACCCGTCGAACCCGGGACCTACCCCTACCACTGCAACTTCCACGGCAACATGAAAGGCACCCTCACCGTGAAATAACACCCCGGCAGAAGGACGCAGTACACCGGGAACGAAGTGGGGTCTGGAACGGAGATATTCGTTTCTTCGTTACCGGCACGTGCGTCCCGAAGGGTCTGCGCTCGTCTTCCCGGATCGAGGTTTCCCTGGCCCGGTTGCCTTCCACGCGGCAACTCACCGAAGCGGGGACCGGCACATGGGCGGGTCTCAAGGGCACTGTAGAACTTGGTGCAGACGGGGTGATCCACCTTGTGTGGACACCCGGAATCGTTCTGGATGCCGTTGATGCCCGCGCGGCCATGGCAGGGGTGAACGAAGTTGCCGGCGGGCAGGAGTATCCGATGCTGGTCGACGTGGAGAGCATCGAAGCTGTGACCCGGCAGGCCCGCGCCGTCTTGGGAGCCGGCCCGAAGCGCGCTGCCGCCTCTTCGGCAGCCGTTAAATATTCACCAGCCATGCTCTCTCAACGATCGACGCTGGCAATCGTTGCGATCGGCTTAATCCTTAGCGCTACTTTTCCGCGGAATGGTCCTCGACCCCGGACAGGGTAGGTCTGGATCACCTGAGCTTTGCCGTATCCGCCCGCACCGACCTCAACACCGCCGTAACGGTCCTTGACGAGCTCGGCATTGCGCATGGGGAAGTCAAGGACATCGGCGCCGGTTACATCCTGGAATTCAGGGACCCCGACAACGTGGCGCTTGAACTCTTCGCCCCTGCCTGAGATGTGTTCGACCTGAGGCGTGTTTCACCTGAGATGTGTTCGATCCAAGTCATGTTGGATGCGCTGCCTAACCGCGTATCGCTGTGCCGTCGGGCCTTTCGCCAGATGACCTCTGGCCAGATATGTTGCACCGCCCCTACAGTGAAGTCATGCTGCACTCAACCCGGCAAGGCTCCGGTAAGCCACTCCTCCTGATCCATGGGCTCGGTTCGAGTATTGGCAACTGGAACCCGGTAATCCCGGCGCTGGCCGCTGAACGCGATGTCATCGCCGTCGACCTCCCCGGTTGCGGCGAATCCGCGCCGCTGACCGGCGAAACCACCATTGCCACGCTGACCGATGCCGTCGAAGCCTTTATCCGCGACGGGGAACTGGGCGACCTTGATCTGGTAGGCAGCTCCATGGGCGCCCGGATGGTGATGGAAATGGCACGGCGAGGGCACGCTGGCACCACGATCGCACTGGACCCTGGTGGATTCTGGAATGACCGCCAGGCAGCGATCTTTGGTGCAAGCATCAAGGCATCCGTCGCACTGGTGCGCCGCATCCAACCGGCGCTCCCCTTCCTCACGGGCAACCCCGTGGGCCGCACGGCCCTGTTGGCACAGTTCTCCGCCCACCCCTGGAAGCTGCCGCAGGATCTGGTCCTGCACGAGCTTCGCGGGTTCAAGACATCGACCAGTCTGGACCCGGCCCTCAACGCGCTGATTCACGGACCCCGCCAGGAAGGCGCACCGGCCGGTTCGCTCAAGGGCAAAGTGGTCATTGGATGGGGGCGGAAGGACAAGGTCACCGCTCCCAGTGAGGCGGAGCGGGCCACGGAGCTGTTCCCGGATGCAACGCTGCACTGGTTCGAAAACTGCGGTCACTTCCCGCACTGGGACCAACCAACGGAAGCGGCGCGCCTGATCCTCGATAGCACCGGCTGAGCTGCGGCTGAGCGCCGGGGCGGAGCCATTTACGGCTGAGTTAGCTTCAGAAAGGTGGAACCGGCGACGGCTGGGGATGATGCCCCGGTCTCGGGAGGCATCGACGTCGCCGGTCCCGAATTGGGGAACCGGCTTCACCTGGACCGCCGCCGCTAGGTGCGTGGGTCATTAGACGATATGAGGTGAGGGTGGTTGGGTTTCCTGTCCGTCCGGGGCGGCCATTGTCGCCGGGCCGGTCCCGCGGCGCCGGCTTGATGCTGGCGGGTTTCCGTCGTGTTGGTGGGCGGCGCCGCGGGGCCTATTGCCCGGCGGAAATGTCCTTGTATCCGGACGGCAGGGGCCCGACTGCCGCTGGTGAGGGCCGGGGCCTTCTGTTTCACAGC
>NZ_JAMXBG010000044.1:0-4521 GCF_023913835.1 Pseudarthrobacter raffinosi
CTTGTCCGGATCAGAGGGAATCGTCGTGCGCTTGAACGCCCGCATCCGCTTCGCGGCCCAGCCGTTCTCCGCCATGATGACCGCCACAGTTCCCACCGATACCTCGATGCCGGCGGCGGCAAGTTTCGTATGGACCATACGGTGCCCGAAAATCCCGTCGGAGGAATCGAACATGACCTTTACGTGTTCTGTCAGCTCCCGATGCCGGGTCGCCGTCGGGGACTCTTCCGCGGCCAGCCACCGGTAATACGACGCCCTGGAAATACCCAGCCGCCCGCACATCCACTGGACGGGGAACTGCGCGTTCTTCTCCTGAACAAGGCGGTAGAGATCCTCTACCGTTGTTCTCTGGCGAAGAACGCTGAAACTTTTTTTAGGAAGTCATTTTCTCTCTCGACTTCACGCAGCCGGGCTTCCAATGCCCTGTATCTCGCCGGATCCACCGGATCATCCGGTTTGCCCCCGCCCTCCGATTGGCCNGTGGGCTGTCCCCAGCTCTGAAGCCAGCCGGTCATTTTTTCTATTTCCGGTCCCTGGGCTGCCTTGATCCTGGTGGCCAGGTCGGTCACCTCGGCGGGGACGCCTTCCTTGGCCAGGATGATGTCGCTCATCTCCACGGCCTCGGCGTGGTGCGGGATCATCTTCTGGGCGAACATGGCGTCCGCGTCGTTGAAGTCCGCCGAGGCTGCGGCCGACGTTGCCGGAGCCGAGGTCGATGGCATGGCGGAGCTGCCGTGGCTCATGCCGGGCATGCTGCTCGAGTCCGAACTTCCGGTGCCGGCTGAGCATCCGGCGAGGCCGATTGCTGCGGCGATCGCGGCAGCGGAAATAGTCAGGGTCTATTTCATGAAAATCAGGGTCCTCAAAGGTATCAGCGGCGTTTAGCGCCTGGGGATTGCAAGCAGAGACAGCTGCGCCCTTTGGGAAGGTGGGCTGTCTTGTGCGTGTCGACGTTGCTGGACGCTGCGCCGGGGCGCGGCGCTGTCAGTGCTGGTTTACGTCCGGCTGATACAGAAGTCACCGGGAGAGGGGCTGTCCGGTGAGTAGGAATAATTGATGCTGGCTGCAGCCGCCACCCCGAAGTCCGGTAAGGCATAGGGTGCTGTTCCGGGGGCAGGGGCGGTCAGTGAGGTGTTTCCCGGGGCCAGGACGCACGTATTGCCCCCGGCAGTCATCCCGGGGCAGGAACCTGCAGGGGCGCAGGAAGACGACGAGCCAGTTGCCGCTGGGGTAGCGGCGGTCCCATCCGAGGATGCCCCCGTGGTGTGGGAGTGCCCGGCCGGGATGCCCGCAGCGTCCACCGCGGATCCGGCGGTCGCTGCCGGCATGGTGTGCGCGGCGCTCATATGGTGTGCGCCGGTCATAATGTGCATGCCGAAGATCCCGGCGATGATGGCTAGGGCGGCCGTCAGGAAGCCTGCACGAAAGAGGAAAGCGGAGAAAGGTCCACGCGATGGTGCGCTCACAACGTTTCTTCCCTTCCATGCAGGTTGTTCAGGATCTTCAGCCTACCGGCAGGGGTATTCCTGCCGGTCACAGCCTCTTATTCAACGCACCTGGGAGGGATTGAGTTTCATCCTCCGCAAGCCCAAAGGCAGGACAGGGCACTGTCGCCAGCGGGACGGCGAGGATGTTGTAACCGGTGGCCCAAATGAGGATCTGCTACGGCTTGGTATGGCTGGCCCCGGATAGGTCCACCATTTCACAGCACAGTCCAGGCATCATTGCCGGCCTGGACAACACCGGCCGATGCCGTGCACCCGTTCCAGCGCCGAGCGCGATGCCGGCCTCAGCGCCGGGGACGCGTTCGCCCCGTCAAAAGACACCCCACTCGCCTAACCGGTCTTCTGCCAGGGGCCTTGATGCCAATTGCTGCAAAGCGTGTAGCCGGCGGAGGTCACGGCCGCACACACAGCAAAGCTCTCGGCCGTACCGTGACTATCACCCGGGAACGACCGCCGGACACGAGGTCCACAAAGGCGGACTCGGCACCCTCAACGGCCGATACAGCCTTTTGAACGGTCTGGACGCAATGCCCGCACGTCAGCCCTTCGACAGCAAACTCGACTGTGCTGCCACTGGATACCGCTGCCGGAGCAGCAGCTGCACCCGGCAGCGGAAGAAACAAGGGGAAGCCTGGCTCTATCTTTTTGAGGAAGAATCGAGGGTGTGCTGGGGGTGAACGGCCGTGCAAACGGGTACGGCAACACCAGCCCGGACTTCCATGTCACTGACAACCCAAGAAGACGCATCCTGTACCCGGGCCGGGTATACAGAGCAAGTGCGCATCCCGTGCCACGGCGGACACGCCGTTACCGGAATGTGACAAACATTGCTGGTGTGAAGTACGGTCTAAGTCGTGCCGGTTTCTCCTTGAGGCGGCACTCCCGAACAGATTGCCTAACTCTGCCGCTGCCCGGGATCCGTTCACTTTTCGTCCGGCAGAGACGGGGAACCCATTATTGGCCTGCTTCTGGCAGGTCTTGGGGTGAAGCCGTGCCTGGTGCACTTTTGCGCCTGACGCGGCCGGGTGCCTCCCACCCGAATCCGACAGCTAACCTCGCAGGCAGTGGGAGAGGCCCTTTCATGCCCATGCGCAAAACTCACGGCCGCCGCCGCGCGGTCCCCCAGACCAGCACTCTTGCCGCACTGACCAAGTCCTTTACCGCGAATGCCGGCGGCGCAGGCCGCCAGGCCGCCGTCTTCGCAGCGGCTTCCGGTCTCGTGCTGACCAGTGGTATTGCTGCCGCCCAGGCGGCCGACGCCCCCGCCCAGCGCGAAGCTGAACCGGCCGCTAACCTCGAGGTCGCGAGCCAGATACAGGCCCCGCTGACCGCCGATGCCACCATCCAGATTTCCTTCGAGCGCCCGGTCGTGGAAACCACGCCCGCTCCCGTAGTGGAAGCCCCGAAGCCTGTCGTGGTAGCCGCGAAGGCCGCGGCACCCGCGGCCGCCGTAACGACCCCTGCACCCGCCTCGGCCAAAGTCACCGTCACCCCGCCTGCGCCCGCGCCGGCTCCCGCAGCCGGTGACATTAACTCCATCATGGTGTCCTCCGCCTACGCTCAGATCGGCATGATCCAGGACTGCACGCGGCTGGTCGAAAACGCCCTAAATGCCGCTGGCATCCCCGTCGGGGACCTGGGCCCGATGCAGTTCATGAACTACGGCACCGTGGTCACCGACCCCCAGCCCGGTGATATGGTCATGCAGCCTGGCCACGTAGGAATTTACGTCGGCAACGGCCAGGTCCTCAGCTCAGGCCTGAACGGGAAGAATGAAACCGCCGTGCACCCTCTGACCTGGATGACGTCCAAGGGTGCCGTCACCTTCGTCCGCGCAGGCTAACAAACCACTGAAGGCCGGTGATTCAATGCCTTGGGGGCACTGAATCACCGGCCCTTAGGATGCCCCTCCAACCATGCGCCTGACTCCTTCCGCAGGTCACCCGAAGGCGACATATAGCGGTGCTAAAACACCGCCATTTACTCCGCAAACCACAATTCTGAGGCGTATCCCATCTCTTTAGAGTGTCCGGCCAAGCCCCGCTTCCAAGGAAATGAGACATGACGCTCAATTCTGCCCCGCTGAGCAGCACGCGCAGCGCCACGCCGCACCAACTCCGGTATCGGCGCTACGGCTGCCTGCTCTCACACACCCGAAAACGAAAGACTCACCAGACATGACCGTTCAGAACGACCTCAGCCGCGAAGACGTTGCCTCCTATGAGGCAGAGCTCGCGAAACGGACTCCCTCGCTCTACTCGCGCTACATCGGCGCGATGCTCTACTTCATGGGCGCGGCCCTTATCGCTGGCGCCGTCGTGCACTATCCGGTCGACCCGGGCCTATACACGATCATCTGCGTCGTCGGTGCGTTCGTGTTCCTCCTCGGCACCATCGTCAACGAGTTCGTGCTCGTCGATGAGCGCCCGCTGCTAAGCCGGGCCATCTCGCTCGTCGCGTTCTCGCTCCTGCTCTCCTTCGGCGTCGGCCTGGTCGGCGGCGGCATCCAGCACTTCGAACAGTTCCCCGAGCGCAGCGCCTGGATGACTCCAATCGGCCTGCTGATGTCGTACGTCGCGTTCATCGCCAAGGACGCCAAGGGCGGCCTGCGCCACCTGGTCAGCCCGTTTGCCGCAGGTGTCGTGTTGGTCGCCGCGCTGACATGGTTCGGCATGTCCGCCCTCGCAAGCACCCTCGACTCCGAGAGCCACAGCCACGACTCCACGCCGGCACCGTCGCAGGCACCCGCGGAGGCTCCGACCAGCGAAGACCGCACCCTCGACAAGCCGACGGACGCCCCCGCAGCCCCCGCACCCGACACCCACACGTCGCACAGCCACTAACCCGAAGCCGGGCATGCTCAACCGCACATTCGTGCGCTCCTATTCCGTGTAAGGGTCTTTCCCGGCAATGTGGGTGTGTGTGATCGACTATCTGTAGGCCGTTTCAGCCAGGAAATCCTGCCGAGTTGGTGGCTGGTTTCCTGCCAAATGAGCGCTAAGAATCAGGCCAGGCA